>CAVHKV010000145.1:0-5302 GCA_963636635.1 uncultured Bacteroidales bacterium | reverse complement strand
GACGTGCGCCAGCGCGTGCTTGCGCTCGTTCCCGTGGTCGCCGTGAGTGAAGACGCGCCTGCGGAAGGTGCGGCCGGCGCTGGCACCGCGGCGGGTGGCGAGGACGGGGGTGCCGGCTTCGGCCTTCCCGCTGCGGATGCTCGGGGGAGCGAGGCCGGGGCCGACGGCGTGCCGGGGGCAGGCAATGGCCCCGAGGTAGATGGGCATATCGCTGAAGCATCGGCGCCCGCGCGCGGGACTCGCACTGAGCGCCTTGCGCGACTGGTGGACTCGGCCTCGCCTAACGTCGCCGACGTGCTCGCCCTCATTTCTGAGCAAGACGAGGTTGACGCCGCCGAGCTGGCATCCCTTGAGGCGAGCCTTGCCGAGGCCGCGGCTGAGGTGAGCCGCCTTACGGCGCTGGAGGAGCGCGCGCAGCAGGTCGCTCGTCTTAAGGGCGAGGTCGCCGGCCTGGGGCCAAAGCTTGTCGTCGCCCGTGCGGCCGTTCCCGAGGCGGAGACCGCCCTGCGCGCATGCGAGGCGGAAGGCGAGCTCAGGCGCAAGCTCGCCGATACCGTGGCCAAGATTGACGCCGAGCTTCCCCGTTATGCCGAGCTCTCCGCCGCGCAGACGCTCCTTGCCGCCGCGTTGGGGCGCGAGAAGAGCGCTCGGGAAAGGGAGGCACGGTCGACAAGCTCCCTCGAGCTTTCCCAGAAAAGCCTCGCTGAGGCTCGCGAGCGCCAGGCAAAGCTTGCGGACGCCCCGGCCGCCTGCGAGCGCGCCCGCGCCCAGGTCGATGACCTCGAGCGCCGGGTGAGCGAGGTGCGTGGCCATTACGCTGAGCTCGAGCGCAGGGGAAAGGCGGTCTCTGCGGCTGCCGACAAGCTCGAGGATGCGGAGGCCGTCTACCGCAAGGCCCGCGAGACGCTTGAGGTGGCGAGCGACTCGTACATGAAGCTGCAGCGGGCCTTCCTGGACGGCCAGGCTGGGATCCTTGCCCAGGACCTCGAACCCGACAGGCCCTGCCCGGTCTGCGGCTCCACCAGCCACCCGCACCCGGCGTGCGTCTCCGGTGAGGTGCCGAGCCAAGACGAGGTCAAGGCTGCCGAGCTCACCTATCAAAAGGCCAGCTCCGCAGCCACGACGGCTTCTTCTGCCGCGGCGGCCGCGAGGGCCACGTCCAAGGCTGCCCGCTCAGAGCTCGACGCCCTGGTGGCCGAGGTGGGAACGCTCGCCGAGGTGCGGGAACGCGGCAAAGAGATTCGCGCCCAGCTCGACGAGGCAAAGGCCGTCCAAGACCGTGCCAAGAAGGACCTGCGCAGCCTCGAGGAGCTTAATTCCAGAATTGCGCAGCTTGGTAAGAGCGTCGAGGACCTCACCAAGCAGTGCGATGAGGCGCGTACGGCACTTACCCAGGCGAGCCAGGAAGTTTCTGAGGCTCGCACCAAGGCCGAGACGTTGGCCGCCCATCTCAGCTTCGAGGACGAGAACGCCGCCCTCTTCCAGAAGAATGCGCTTGCTACGCAGCTCGGGGAGAAGGAGCGCCAGCTCACGGCGGCCCAGCAGGAGCTTGCCGGGTGCAAGGATGCGCTCGCGCGCCTCGAGGAGCGCGAGGGGGCGCTCAAGTCCCAGCTCGCCCAGTACGGGGACGAGAGTGCCTCGGTGGTTGAGGTGCAAGGTCAGCTGGCCTGCGTGCGGGAGCGTCGGGCGAGCCTTGAGCGCGGGCGTTCGGGTGTCGAGGGACGCCGCTCGTCCAACGCCGACCTTGCCCGTCAGCTGAGCAGCCTCGGGATCCGCGCCGACGAGCTTGCCGCGCGCTTTGGCGAGCTCGACTCCCTTTCCAAGACCGCCAACGGCAACCTGAGCGGCAAGGCGCGCATCAGCTTCGAGACCTACCTGCAGGCCCGCTGGTTCGACCGCGTGCTCGCCGCCGCCAACCGGCGCCTGGTCTCCATGACGGAGGGCCGCTACGAGCTGGTGCGCCACAAGGGCGCCCGCAGTGGTGGCGGCGCGGCGCAAACGGGCCTTGACCTCGACGTTCTTGACTCGTTTACGGGCAAGCCGCGCGATGCCTCGTCGCTTTCGGGCGGCGAGTCGTTCAAGGCGTCGCTGGCACTGGCGCTTGGCCTCTCCGATGTGGTGCAGGCGCATGCCGGCGGCATCGAGCTCGACACGATGTTCGTGGACGAGGGCTTTGGCTCGCTCGACCAAGACTCGCTGGCGCTCACGGTGCGCACGCTCACGGGTTCCGAGAACAGCAACAAGCTCGTGGGCATCATCAGCCATGTTGACGAGCTGCGGGCGAGCATCGACAACAAGATCGTCGTCGAGCGCGGCCACACCGGCTCGACCCTGCACCTGGAGGAAGGCTAGGCCGCTCGAGCTAGGGAGCCTCGTACTCGTTCCCCGTGCTACGATGGCGCGGCCTTCCCCGTTGCCGTATAGCAAGGAGTTCCATGTATCGCATCCTGTTCGTGTGCCTGGGCAACATCTGCCGCTCCACCATGGCGCAGTTTGTCATGCAAGACCTGGTGAACGAGGCCGGGCGTTCGGCTGAGTTTGAGATTGACTCGGCCGGCACGAGCGACGAGGAGTGGGGCAACCCGCCGCACCGCGGCACGGTGAAGAAGCTGCAGCAAGTGGGCGTGCCGGTGCTCAAGCATCGTGCCCGCCAGGTGCGCCGCGCCGAGTATGAGGACTGGGACCTCGTCGTCTATATGGACGAGGGCAACGGTCGCTCACTGCACCGCATCTTCAAGGCAGACCCGCAGAACAAGTGCGTGAAGCTACTCTCCTATGTGGGCGAGGGCGCGGGCCTGAACCCGCCGGCGCGCAACGCTCGCGGCGAGGTGCGCGACGTGGCCGACCCCTGGTGGACCGGCAACTTCGACGACACCTACCGCGACGTCCTGGCCGGCTGCACCGCCCTGCTCGCGCAGCTGTAGGGTGCCTAGCCCGGCCGTGGGGTTGGTTCGGCTGGCTCGCTGAGATGATGGGCTGGCTCCTTACCCTCGGCTGGCCACCTGGTCTCGCGATGCAGGGGCGTTTTGGCTGCGGGCATACGCCGCCCAGCCGGGCGCGCGGCAACCGGGCGTGACATCCGCCTGCCGTTCGCACCGCCCTGCTCGCGCGGTTGGCGTAATGCTCGTACAATCGGAGCTTGCAACCTTGCGGCGCCCGCGTGGCGCCGCTCCCATATCCCAGGCATGGAGGCCCACATGGAGTTCTCAAAGCGACTCGACCGCATCGGCGCCGCGGTGTTTTCCGTTCTCAACGACCGTCGTCGCGAGCTCGAGGCGGCCGGCCGCGAGGTCATCGACCTCTCCGTCGGCACGCCGGACTTTGAGCCGCCCGCCCATGTGAAGCAGGCCCTCATCGACTCCGCCAAGGACTCCAACGAGTGGAAGTACGCCCTGCGTGACCTCGACGAGCTCACCCAGGCCGTCATTAGCTACTACGCCGACCGCTATGGCGTCACGGGCCTGGCGCCCTCCCAGATCATGAGCGTCTGCGGCACGCAGGAGGGCATGTGCCGCATGGCCGCCGCCATCCTCGACGAGGGCGACCTCGTGCTCGTGCCCGACCCCTGCTACCCGCTCTTCCGCACCTCGGCCGCCATCACGGGCGCCGAGCTCTACTACTACCCGCTGAGCGAGCAGACCAACTTCCTGCCCGACGTCACCACCATCCCCGACGAGGTGGCCGACCGCGCCAAGTACATGGTGGTCTCGCTGCCCGCCAACCCCGTGGGCTCGGTGGGCACGCCCGAGAACTACGCCCAGATCATCGAGTTCGCCCGCGCCCACGACGTCCTCATCGTCCATGACAACGCCTACAGCGACATCATCTATGACGGCGTGGAGGGCCACAGCTTCTTTGAGAACCCCGGCGCCGACGAGGTGGGCGTGGAGTTCTTCAGCCTCTCCAAGTCGTTCAACGTCACCGGCGCGCGCATCAGCTTCCTCATCGGCCGCCAGGACGTCATCGACGCCACGCGCAAGCTGCGCAACCAGTGCGACTACGGCATGTTCCTGCCCATCCAGCGCGCCGCCATCGCCGCGCTCACCGGCCCGCGCGACTCGGTGCGCGAGCAGGAGGGCCTCTACCAGCAGCGCCGCGATGCGCTCTGCGACGGCCTCGAGAGGATCGGCTGGGAGCGCCCCAACGCCCACGGCTCGATGTTCGTCTGGGCGCGCCTGCCCCACGGCCGCAAGGACTCCATCGACTTCACCCTCGAGCTCATGGAGAAGGCCGGCGTCATCGTCACGCCCGGCGCGAGCTTTGGCCCTGCGGGCGAGGGCTTCGTGCGTATCGCCCTCGTGCAGCCGCCCGAGGTGCTCGAGCGTGCCGTCGAGGCCATCGCCGCGGCCGACCTCTAGGGATTGTCCCAATCTGCCGTATGCATTAGACGGGTTGGATAATGCATAAAACTGAATAGGGTTTCAGGGCAAGCAAAACGCGCCAAACAGAGATGGCCACCTCAAAAGGGCCGATTACCTCGCGTTACTTGCACCAACACGTGCCATGTTCCATACTGCGACCGCAGTTGTCCATCGGAACAAGGTCAATCGGCTATGTAAATCGGCGAGTTGCGTTTTTCTGTAGGCGGTCAGAACAGAACGCTTGCGGAATGATGACCGTTTCTTGCGTCTGGTCAAATAACAGCTGGATAGAATTCTCTTAGCTTCAACCCCTGTGCGGAGGCCGTGCCTCCCGATGACTCGCGGGGTCTGGGGCTTCGTCGGTGCATGGGAGGGGGCTTTCGTGCGCCGTCGAGCAATGGGGCGAACCAAAGGGACGAGGTTCGCCGCTTGGGGAGAGCCGGCGGCCTTAGTGCCGCCGGAGTGCCGGGGGCAAGGGGCCTCCGGCCATAGATTTGGAGGAAATGCAATGGGACGTTTCACCAACCCGCGTGACCTGTACTTCGGCGAGGGCGCCCGCCACGAGGTCAAGAACCTCAAGGGCAAGAAGGCCATCATCGTTTCCGGCGGCGGCTCCATGCGCCGTGGCGGCTTCCTTCAGGACGTGGAGGCTGACCTCAAGGAGGCCGGCTTCGAGGTCGAGCTCTTCGAGGGCGTCGAGTCCGATCCTTCCGTCGAGACCGTCATGAAGGGCGCCGAGGCCATGAAGGCCTTCGAGCCCGACTGGATCGTCGCCATCGGCGGCGGCTCCCCCATTGACGCCGCCAAGGCCATGTGGCTGTTCTACGAGTACCCCGAGGAGACCTTCGAGGAGGCCGTCGTGCCCTTCTCCTTCCCGGAGCTCCGTCAGAAGGCCCACTTCTGCGCCATCTCCTCGACCTCCGGCACCGCTACCGAGGTCA
>CAVHKV010000144.1:0-5307 GCA_963636635.1 uncultured Bacteroidales bacterium | reverse complement strand
CCAGGCCTTAATTGCTTCCATCAGCGGCCTCCTCGCCTTCGAAACCCTGCGACTTCGCAGCGGCCGCCCGGGCATCGCCCATGTCCGCCGCACACGCGCTGTACGCCGCCACGCGCGAATCGCCTGCGCACAAAACGCCAGCGTCGACCCCACGCGCCTCGCCGGCACTTGCCACGTGCACGCCGCCATCGCCGTCCGGCCGCGCGGCATCGCCGGCCGCCGCGAGCGCTTCGCCGGCGCCCGCGGCGCGCAAGCCGCCATCGCCGGCAGGTCGCACGCCGCCATCGCCAGACGCCACGCGCAAGCTGTCCTCCCCCGCTGCGGCAAGGCGACGCTCGAGACGAACGTTGTTCACGGCGTTGCGCGCGGCCTCCACGAGCAGGCGCAGTATGCCCACCAGCCAAAAGCCGCGCACCTCCAGGACGATGGCGTCGACCATGCCCATCGAGACCATGCCGCCGGCTAGCTTGGCGATGCCGCGCAGGGGCATGTTGTAGGCAAACAGCAGGTTGAGGTCGCTCTCGCCACGCCGCTCGCTCGCGCGCAGCATCCGCCTCAGCACCGCGCAGGCCAGCCAGCCCAAGGGGCTCCTGCCACGACCCAGCTCGCCAACCGTCATGTTGCGGTCGATCCTTGAGCCGCTCGCGGGCGGCTTGCGTCCGAGCAACGCGGCAAACTCGTCCTCGCCGACGCCGGCCACCTTGCCCGTCTCATACGAGCCGAGTCCAAGGCCCTCGTAGGGGTTTGGCGCACCCGTCCCCTCAAGCTCGAGCGCCAGGGTGAGGCGGACGTCGTCGCTTGCTGCGGCGAGCCTGAGCTCGTAGGTTCCGGCCTCGTACTCCCAGGCGCCGGTCTTGACGTTCCAGTAGGCCAGGGCGTGCTCGCACAGGGGAACTGCCACGCGCTTGCTCTGGCCCGGCCCAAGCTCCACCTTCACAAAGCCGATGAGCTCCTGCTCGGGGCGGAAGACCCCGCTGCCCACCTGCCAGCCCGCCACCTTTGAGGCGTAGAGCTGCACGACCTCGGCGCCGGGGGCCTTCCCCGTGTTCGTCACCGTCAGCGTGACCTCGCGCGGCAGGCCGGCCGCGCCCAGCTGCCCCATGAGGGGGTCCGCGTAGGCAAAGCTCGTGTAGGAGAGGCCAAAGCCAAAGGGAAACGCCACGGGCACGCCGGCCGTCTGGTAGTAGCGGTAGCCCACGTAGATGCCCTCGCGGTACTGTGCCGTACGGCCCTTGCCGGGCCAGATGTCGCAGCTCGGCACGTCCTCGTAGCGCTCGGGCCAGCTCTCCGCGAGCTTGCCGCTTGGGCACACGTTGCCGCACAGGACGTCCAGCACCGCGCCCGCGCCGGCCTGGCCGCCAAGGCCCGCCAGCAGCAGCGCCTTGCAGCTCGTGCGCCAGGAGCTCTCCACAACGGAGCCGGCAAAGAGCACCGCCACCACGTTGGGGTTGGCCGCGGAGACGGCCGTCAGCGCCTCGAGCTGGTTTTCGTTGAGGCGCATGTCCGCGCGGTCCGCGCCCTCGGACTCCTGGGCCTCGCTCAGGCCGAGGCAGAAGAGCACCACGTCGGCCTTCTTCGCGAGCTCGACCGCACGGGCGACGAGCTCGCCGCACGCCTCGCCGTTGCGAACGAACCCCCGCTCGTAGCCCACGCACTCGAGCTCGGTCTCGCCAAGGAGCTGCAGGATGGACTCGGAGCGCGTGGCGTTGACCGCGCTCGAGCCGGCGCCCTGGAAGCGCGGGTTGTTGGCAAAGTCGCCCACCACGGCCACGCGCGTGCCCGGGGCGAGCGGCAGCAGGTCATCGGCATTCTTGAGCAGCACGACGCTCTGGGCGGCCATCTTGCGCGCGAGCTTGTGGTGGGCGTCGGCGTCATAGCCGCCGGCCGCCGAGCGCAAGGTCTTGTCCGCGGAAAGCACGAGCTCGAGCAGCTCGTCCACACGCGCGTCCACCACGTCCTCGGCCAGCTCTCCGAGCCTCACGGCACGCTCGAGCGCAAGGACGGAGTCCGCACCGGGCGCGGGCATCTCGAGGGTGGAGCCGGCACGCACGCCGGCCACGTGGTCGTTGGAGCCGCCCCAGTCCGTGACGACGGCGCCGCCAAAGCCCCACTCGCGCCGCAGCACCTCGCCGAGCAGCCATTCGTCCTCGTTGGCGTAGGTGCCGTTGATGCGGTTGTAGGAGCTCATGATGGCTCGCGGGCGGCCCTCGCGCACCACGGTCTCAAAGCCACGCAGGTACAGCTCGCGCAGGGTGCGCTCGTCCACCGCCGAGTCGCTTGCCATGCGGCGCGTCTCCTGGCTGTTGGCCGCGAGGTGCTTGGGGCAGGCGGCGACGCCGGTTCCCTGGATGCCGCGCACGTAGGCCGCGGCCATGGCGCCGGCCAGGTGGGGGTCTTCCGAGAAGTACTCGAAGTTGCGGCCGCACAGCGGGTTCCTCTTGATGTTGAGGCCGGGCCCCAGCACCACGCTCACGCCCTGGACCACGGCCTCCTCGCCAAGGGCATGGCCCAGCTCGCGCGCCAGGTCCGGGTCCCAGCTGTTCGCCACCGTGCACGCCGTGGGAAAGCAGGTCGCGGGCTCGGAGGGGTTGAGGCCCAGGTGGTCGGCGGCGCCTGCCTGCTTGCGCAGGCCGTGCGGGCCGTCGGAGAGCCAGGCCTCGGGAATGCCGCGCTTGGGAAGGCCGCGGGTCCTGAACGTGCCGCCGCCGCTGAGCAGGGCGCATTTCTCCACCAGCGACAGGCCGGCGATGAGCTCGCCGTGGCGCAGGTGCGCCCGCTCCGGGCGGGCCTCCTTGGCGTCGGGCGCGCCGTCCACCTCGTATGCTCGTTCGTTACTCACGAGGGGTCCTTTCTCGCTATTAGGTATGGCGCCCCGCAGGAAGGGAAGGGCCTGCGGGGCGCCCAAGGAAGGTTGAGCTGGGATTTGTTTGGCTGGCAGCGACCGGCGTTCGCGTGCGGGGGGGCCATTGCGATGCCCAGCAATCGGCATTCGCGCTCGGCTGCCCGTTGCGATGCCCAGCGACGGCGTTCGCGCAAGGACGCCGCCGGGATGCCCGGCGGCCACGGCACGAGCCGCATGCGGCCAGCTGCCGGCGCTTGCGCGAGGCCGCCCGGCCCGGACGGTATGGCTAGGCGCCCGGGCCGGGATACGCGGCCGCCGTGAGGCGGGGGGATTTCCTCTTGGCGGCGCACCTCGCGCTCAAGGAAGGGTGGCCCCGACGCCGCGCCAGCTGGCGCCGGGGCAGGTAGGGGTCTTACTCGTCCTCGGCCGTGGCCTTGGCGCCGTCCTGGGCAGCCTCGGCGCCGTCCTGTCCGGCCTCGGCGGCCTTCTCGGCAACGACGGCCTTGTGGTTGTGGATGGCCGCCGCGGCGACGCCGCCCACGAGCAGGGCGTCGATGGCGCCGAGCACGCCCACCCAGTAGGGGGTGTAGTCGCGGCTGACGGTCATGGCGCTGGAGTTGGCGTAGACGTAGAGGATTCGCTTGCACAAGTCGTGCATCATCTCCAAGCCGGCTTGGGAGGCCGTGGTCTTCTCGGTGACGCAGCCCGTGCCGTCGTAGCCCGTGACGGAGAGCAGCATGCCGGCGCCGGCGCGGACCTGCAGGTCCGGGTCCTCGTACTCGTTGCAGCCGAACATCGCGGCATAGCCGTCGGTGAGGCACATGGCGTTGGAGCCCCACTCCTCCTTGAGCACGCCGGTGTTGAGTGCCTTGTTGACGGAGCACTCCGCGGTGCCGATGCGGTTGTAGGCCTCCATGAAGCCGCGGGCTCCGCCCTCCTTGGCCGCGTACTCAAAGCCGCGCAGGTAGATCTCGCGGATGGCCTGCTCGTTGCACCAGGTGTACATGCCGCCTCGGTTCTTGTCCTGGTCGTTCAGGGCAAAGTGCTTGGCCCAGGCGTAGACGCCCTTGGCCTGGCAGGCCTGGATCTCGGCCGCGGCCATCTTGCCAGAGAGCAGCGGGTCCTCGGAGAAGTACTCGGCGCAGCGGCCACCGAACGGGGTGCGGTGCAGGTCGATGCCGGGGGCGTACCAGCCGTTGATGCCGGCGGCCAGGCACTCGTCGGCCACGGAGCTGCCAACCTCGGAGGCGAGCTCGACGTTCCAGGTGGCGGCGGTGACGGGCTCGCCGCAGTACTCGTGGCCGTAGTAGTTGAGGTTCTGGCTCGAGACGCCGGCCGGGCCGTCGACGTCGGTGGCGGTGCCCTTGCCCACGGAGGCGATCTCGGGCGTGCCGTAGCCGCAGGCCGAGATGAGGGTGCACATGTCCTCGACGCTCATCTGGTTCACGAGCTTGTCCCAGATCTCGTCGTTCCACTCGGTGTAGTTGGCCACGTCGCTCATCGAAAGGCCGTAGCTCTCGTCGGTGGCCACCGGGATCATGGAGTAGGTAACGTACTCGTCGTCATCCTCGTAAGAGACGTCGGAGCCGCCCTCGGAGTTGTTCATGTACTCGACGACGTCCGAACCAAGCGCGATGTCGAGCTTGGTGATGTGGTTGCCCATGGTCTTTGCCGGATGCGTGCCGGCGAGCTCGTCACGCGTCATCCAGGGAATGGTGGTGCCCACGTTGCCGTCGCCGGCCGAGACGGCGTCGAAGCGGTTCTTGGCAGCCGTGACGTCGGTTGCGCGCGGGCCCACGCCGGCGTCGCTGTAGACGCGGGCGCTGGTGAGCTCGTGGGTGATGGGTTCGCAGCCATCCTTGACGTTGTGGGAGTCGGTCTGCAGGTAGAAGGTGTAGGTGCCGGCGTCGGCCACGTAGCACTGCTCGGTGAGGTAGTCGTAGGAGGCCAGGTCGTCCACGCCCATGGTGAGGGTCACGGTCTCGGAGGCTCCGGGGTCGAGCAAGCTCGTCTTTGCAAACGCGCCGAGGACCTTGGCGCTCTTGTCAACGCCGCCCTTGGTGTAGGGCGCAGCGTAGTAGAGCTGCACGACGTCCTTGCCGGCGACGTCGCCTGTGTTCGTGACCTTGACCTTCACCTCGATCTCGCCGCCCTGGTTGCCAAAGCTGGAAGACCCCACCGCCCAGCTGAAGCTGGTGTAGGAGAGGCCAAAGCCGAAGGGGAACTGCACGGTCTTGTCGTAGTCGATGACGCCCTCGGCGTCGGCCGTCTCGAAGTAGCGGTAGCCCATGAAGATGCCCTCGGGATACCAAATCATGCCGCCGTCGACCTCGTTGTTGTAGCCGTTGGCGCTCTGGTCAAACTCCGAGTAGTTGTTGTAGGTTCCCGCGGTGCAGGTGTAGTAGGAGGGGTTGGACTCGACCTCGTAGGGGAAGATGTCCACCAGGTGGCCCGAGGGGTTAACC
>CAVHKV010000143.1:0-5339 GCA_963636635.1 uncultured Bacteroidales bacterium | reverse complement strand
AGCGCGTGTGCCAGGGCTTCGAGCTTCTCGGCGTCGATGGTCATGGGTTCTCCTTCTTTCCGAATGCGTCCCGCCCAGTGTAGCCGCACACCCCGCCCCTACCCAAAACCTACGGAAGGCCCAGCCCCCACCCAAAACCTCCGGACGCAGAGAGCCAAGCCGCGTACTTGCGCCGAATAGCGCCCCCGGATGTCAACTCGGCCGACTTTTAGGCGATTTGCTCATTGCCGGGTAAGTAGTCCCCCAATTACGTGTTCCAAAAACCGCAGGTAGATGAGCTCCGTTATTAGCGGACTACTCACCTGACGTAAATCGCCTAAAAGTCGGCCGAACCGACACAGGGGCACAAAAGAGGCCGCCCGCGACCGGGGAAGTCGCGGGCGGCGAGGGAGAGAGGAGAGAACAAGGCTATCCGCAGCCGATTCTCGGCGGTTCAGGCCCTGCGCTGATGGCGTCCCCGGTACAGAAACAGCAGCCAACGCAGTGTTATGCCAGGGCGAAGGGTCAATCAGCGCTCGGCGCGCGCATCAGCAACGCCGGCGGCGGCCAACCAGCGCTCGGCGCGCAGGCCAGCGACGCCAGCACCGGCCAATCAGCCCGGCCAAACCGAACCGCGACGCTTGGGGCTAGAGCGTCTTGGCGATGGCCACGAGAATCGAGTAGTACTTGTCCTCCGGAGTGTCGGTGCGGCTGGTCATGACCACGGGGTGCGTGGTGCCGTTGAGCGAGCCTGCGCTCTTGAGCTCGGCAAAGAAGGTCAGGCTCTTGGTGAAGATGTTGCCGGAAGGCAGGTCGGGCACGATGAGCACGTCGCACTTGCCGGCGGCCGGGTGCGTGACGCCCTTGAGCGCCGCCGCCTCGGGCACCACCGCGTTGTCGAGGGCGAAGGGGCCGCCCACGCAGGCGTCGGGCCACTCCATCTCGGAAATGGCGCGGGCCTCCACGGTGCTGGGAATCTTCTCCTTCACGACCTCGAGGGCCGAGAGCACACCCACGTTGGGGCGCTCGTAGCCAAGCACGTGCGCGAGGTCGATGGCGTTGCGGGTAATCTGGGCCTTTTGCTCCAGGTTGGGGCTGATGTTCACCGCGCAGTCCGAGATGACCATGAGCTTGTCTCGCGCCGGCCACTCGAGCACGGTGGCCTGGGAGAGGAGCTTGCCCGCGGGCAGCAGGCCCCTCTCCTTGTCCAGGATGGCGCGCATGAAGTTGGCCGTCATCATGAGGCCCTTCATGGGGATGTCGGCCTTGCCCTCGCGCACGAGGCTCACGGCAAGCTGGCCGGCCGCAAGCTCCTCGGAGCAAGGAATCAGCTCGTAGGAGGCCTCGTCCTCACCCATCTGGGCAAGCTGGGAGCGGATGGAATCCACGTCGCCGATGAGCGTGGCCTCGACCACGCCGCGACGGCGCGCGTCCACCACGGCGGCCAGGCCGTCGGGGTCCTGGGCGCAGGCCAGGGCGATGCGGACCTTCTTGCCGCGCTCGGCCACCGAGGCAAGCACCGCCTGCTCGATGTCGGCAAAGCTCTTGTACAGCGTCACTGCTACCACACCCATTCCGGAACCTGCTGCTTGGGCTCGAACTCCTTGAGCTCGATCTGGCCCGAGACAGCCTTGTATGCGTTGATGCCGAGCGACTCCATCTCGCGCTCGCCGGGCATGACCACCACCGGGGCGATGAAGCCCACGCGCTCGGCGATGCGCTCGGTGAGGTAGGTGGCGTTGGCCATGCCGCCCGTGAGCAAGATGGCGTCCACCTCGCCCTTGAGCACCGAGGCATGCGCCGCGATGTCCTTGGAGGTCTGGTAGCACATGGCGTCGAGCACCTCGGCCACCTTGGCCTCGCCGGCCTCGGCGCGGGCCACGAGCTCGCGGATGTCGGTGGTGCCCACGTAGGCGAGCAGGCCCGCCTCGCCGTTGATGTGGGCGAGCATCTGCTCGCGCGTGAACTTGCCCGAGTAGCACAGCTCCACCAGCGCGGCCACGGGCACGCCGCAGCAGCGGTTGTTGGAGAAGGTGCCGTCGCCGCCCAGGCCGTCCTGCGCGTCCACCATGAGGCCCTTCTTGTGGGTGGCCACGGTGATGCCGCCGCCCATCATCACCACCACGAGGTTGAGCTCCTCATAAGCACGGCCGACCTTCTCGGCGTAGGCACGGGCCATGGCGCGGTGGTTGAGCGCCTGGAACTTGCTCTCGCGCCGGACCTCGGCCAGGCCCGTGTAGCGGGCGAGCGGCTCGAACTCGTCGGTGGTGGGCAGGTCGGTGGTGACGGGCACGGCGTGGTCGGCGCGCTCGCACAGACGGAAGGCGATCTCCACGCCCAGGTGGCTCACGTGGGTGCCCCACTGGCAGCTGCGCGTCTCGGCGCGCATGGCCTGGTTGATGCGGTAGGTGCCGCCGGTTGTGGGCTCGATGTTGCCGCCGCGGCTGCTGATGGCGTCCAGCTCGTCGAGCGAGATGCCGTGGCGCTCCATGAAGCCCAGGACGGCCGCCTCGCGCAGCTCGTACTGCGCCCAGATGTCGGTGCCGCAGGCCGCGAGCTCGGCCGCGTCGTGGGCCACGCTCTCGCGCGCCACGCAGACGTCGTTGCCAAAGT
This sequence comes from uncultured Bacteroidales bacterium, assembly GCA_963636635.1. Lineage (GTDB taxonomy): Bacteria > Actinomycetota > Coriobacteriia > Coriobacteriales > Atopobiaceae > Parolsenella. Next base: position 2,747 of record CAVHKV010000143.1, on the reverse strand, counting down.
AGGCGATCTTGGTGCTGGTAGAACCCAAGTTGATGGCCAGCACCCGATAGGTCTTCTCTGCCATGGGCCTCACCTAGGCGGCCTTCTCGGCGGCACGGGCCTCCTCGCCGCGCTTGGTAGCGGCCTGGATGTTCGCGTCGAGCTTGTACAGCAGCGGCTGGATGCCCTTCTTGCAGATGAGCATGGCGACCACGCCGGCAACCGCGGTGATGCCAAAGGCCATGGCGAGCGAGCTGTAGTAGTCGGAGGCCGTGGGGACCATCGGGTAGTACTGCTTGAAGAGCTCGAGGATGGGCATGTGGCAGATGAAGAAGTAGAGGGAGTACTCGCCCAGCGTGGAGAAGACCTTGTGGTTCAGGACCTTCTGGGTGAGGTAGTCCTGGTTGCCGATGGCGAAGGCGCAGGTGATGACGGCCCAGATGTCGATGAACATCTCGTTGGTGCCGCGCCAGGTGTTGCCGAAGACCTGCCAGTAGATGAGGCAGCAGAAGAAGAACAGGTGGATAACGGTGAGGATCGTCTTGCCCTTGGCGGTGAGCACCATGGTACGCAAGCGCTCGTAGGGCTTGTAGCAAACGACGCCGATGCACATGCCCCAGACGCCGAAGGCGAGCGCGTTTTCGATGATGCCGCAGAACAGCACGCGGCGGTCGTTCATCTCGAGGGTCTCGGAGAGGCACCACACGGCGGCGAAGGACACGACGATGAACGGGGCGATGAAGCCGGTGAAGACGTCCTCGTTCTTGGCGAGCAGGTAGTAGAGGAAGTAGCCGCCCACGAAGATGGCCGAGATGTACCACAGCGGGACGTTCCACATGAAGCTGATGCCGAGCTGGCCCAGGATGCCCGTGGCGTCGAGGCCGGCGAACTGCAGGATCGAGGAGAGGAAGTTGTAGACCACGTCGGCGATGCCGCCGAAGCTCTCGCCGTTCTGGTAGATGAGGTTACCCATGCTGTGGCCGTCAAACTCGCAGTAGACGTTCACGATGAAGCCGATGAGCACGCCCAGGAACAGCGCGGGCCAAAGGCCGAGGTAGCGCGTCTTGAGGTACTCGGCGGCCTGCGTGGCGGCCGGCTTGTTGGTGAGGCCGCGGCGCTTCTTGCTCTGATAGGACTGCATCATGAAGAAGCCGGTGAAGATGAGGAACACGCCAAGGATGTTGCCCTCGGTGAAGAGGATGCCATCGGCGTTCCAGGAGTGCTGCTCCATAAACGTGAAGCGGTAGTTGAGCTGGTAGTGTCCCCAGAACACGGCCAGCGTGGCGAAGAAGCGCCAGAAGTCGACGGCGTAGTTGCGCTGCTTCTTGGGCTTGGCAAGGGCTGAATCGGCCATCATGCCCACCTTTCATTCCTTTGTGCGACGTTGCGCACGGACTGGCATCGTTGCATGCGATGCCGTTTCCCATTGTGAAATAGTTCCGGCCGGAAATGTTTCGCCGTTTGTTTCTGTATGCGAAACGCTATTTCTTATTGCGAAACTCTTATAGCACAGGTTGCAGGGATTGCGGGCTGAAAATTCTGAAAACGTGCTGGTTTTCTCGATAAACGTGAGGGATAGGCTTGCGGTATACTCGTTGCGCATAGAGAAACGATAGGTTCACACCGCGAAAGGGCACCGCATGGCTGCGAAGAAGACTGGGGCTACGGGGGCAGCTGGCGAAGGCGCCGCTGCCAAGGTGCGCGCCACAGGCTCGGCCGACTCAGGGGACACAAAGAGCAGCGCCAAGGACGCAACCGGCGCCGTTGCCAAGGGGCGTACCGCGGGCGCGGGCAGTACCGAGGACGCGACGAACGACGAGGCCAAGGCTGCGACTACCGCCAAGGCCGGCGCCACGGCCCCCGCCCCTGCCGCATCAAAGCATGCCGCCAAGGCCGAGTCCTCCGCCAGGGACAAGTACCTGCTGAGCTCGGTCAACAACACGTTGCGGCTGCTCGACGTGCTGGCCGTGCGCGGCTCCATGTCGCTAGCCGAGCTCGCCCGCCAGACGGGCCACGACAAGGCGAGTCTGTTTCGCATGATGCACACCCTCGAGGTCAACGGCTTCGTGGCCAAGGACGACGAGGCGCGCTACTCGCTCGGCCTCAAGCTGCTCTACCTGGGCGGCACCGTGGTGGCCGGCCAAGACCTCACCGAGGTGGCCCGCCCCCGCATGCTGGCGTTTTGCCGCGAGCAGGGCGTCTCGGTGCACCTCGCCCGCCTCTCGGGCAGGCGCGTCATTACCACCGACGTGGAGACGCCGGCCACAGACCTGCAGGTCACCGGGCGCGTTGGCATGAGCGCCCGCGTCCACAGCACGGCCATGGGGCGCGCCATCCTCGCCAACCTGCCCGAGGCCGAGCTGGCGCAGATGATGGGCGCCTTCAAGTACATCGCCTACACCCCGCGCTCCGTCAGAAACGACGAGGAGCTGCTCGCGGTTCTGCGTGAGGTCCGCACGTGCGGCTACGCCACCGACATCAACGATCGCTACCAGGGCTTTGGCAGCTTGGCCGCGCCCATCTTCGACTTCTCCGGCAAGTGCGTGGCCGCCTGCGGCATCGTCACCCTCGCCCAGGCCGTCGAGGACAACCTCGAGCAGTACGCCCAAGCCGTAAAGGCCCTCGCCGCCACCATCAGTGCCGATCTGGGCTACTCGGAGTAGAAGGCGCCTCACTGTTAGATCGCCATTGATATGGTGCCCATCCACTCCGGCGCCTTGCCTAGCGTGCCCAAGGGTCGTCCTTTCCCGTCATTCCGACCCGCCGGG
>CAVHKV010000142.1:1608-5399 GCA_963636635.1 uncultured Bacteroidales bacterium | reverse complement strand
TGAGCTGGTGCGTCGCGGCATCAAGCCGTCCGACATCATGACGCAGGCCGCGCTGGACAACGCCGTGAAGCTCCTGGCGTCCATCGGAGGCTCGCTCAACGCCCTCATCCACCTGCCCGCCCTGGCCCACGAGCTTGGCCTCGAGTGCACCTGGGCGCAGGTTGCCGATACCACCTCCAAGACGCCGGTTGTCTGCAACGTCGTTCCCAATGGCGACATCTCCTGCGTGAACCTCTACAAGGCAGGTGGCATCCCGGCGGTTCTCAAGACCATCGAGGCAGACCTCGACACCTCGGTCATGACCGTCACGGGCCAGACCATGGCGAGCAACCTTTCGGGTGAGGTCCATGTGGACCGCAGCGTCATCCGCACCCAGGATGACCCTGCCTCCGTCGCAAACGGCATCCAGGTGCTCTACGGCAACCTGGCCCCGGAGGGCGCCCTCGTCAAGACGAGCGCCGTCCCCGCAGACCAGCACGTCTGGAGCGGCCCCGCCATGGTCTTCAACTCCGAGGAGGAGGCGTTCGCCGCCTATAACGAGAAGCGAATCCTCCCCGGCACGGGCGTCGTCGTTCGCTACGAGGGTCCCAAGGGCGGACCGGGTATGAAGGAACTCCACCGCGTGACCGAGATCATGAAGGGCATCCCCAACTCCGCGGTCATCACCGACGGCAGGTTCTCCGGCGCGTCCGGCGGCCTTTCGGTGGGCTATCTCTGCCCCGAGGCCCTGGACGGCGCGCCGATCGCCCTTGTGCGTGACGGCGACGTCATCAACGTTGACCTCACCAAGAACCTCATTGAGGTGGAGGTCACCGACGAGGAACTTGCCCGCCGCAAGCAGGAGTGGAAGCCCGTCATCCATGAGAACGGCGGCCACTTGCTCGCCCGCTACGCAAAGCAGGTCGGCTCTGCCAAGACAGGCGCGATTGTTGAGTAGGCGGCCGCAAGACGCTGCCATGGAACAGCTTGAGTCAGGAGTGAGATGAGTAAGCGCGCGTTGAAGATGAACCCCGCGGACGACGTCGCAACCGCCATCGACATCATCGATGCCGGCGACGTCGTGAGCGTCACCACCAAGGACGGCGCGGTAGTGGACGAGGTGGCGGTGAGCGACTCCGTTGACCTCTACCACAAGTTTGCACTGAGGGACCTTGGCCCCCACGAGATCGTCCACAAGTACGGCCAGGTGATTGGCGAGGCCACCCAGGCAATCAAGAGGGGCGAGTACGTCCACGTCCACAACATCGCGAGCGTGAAAACGAGGAACCATGATTAAAGGCTATCTGAGGCCCGACGGAAAGATGGGCATAAGGAACCACGTCCTGATCCTCTCTACCGTGGGCTGTGCCAACAACGTGGCGAAGCGCATCGGAAGCCAGGTTGCCGGCACCGTTGCCCTGCCCAACGTGAAGGGTTGTGGCCAAATTGGCAAGGGCATCGAGATAATGCACCGCTGCCTCGTGAACGTCACCCTCAACCCCAACGTCTACGGCACCCTTATCGTTGGCCTGGGCTGCGAGACCACCAAGCCCTACGAGCTGGCCGAAGAGATCAGGGCGCTTTCCCCCAAGCCCGTGGAGGTCATAACCATCCAGGACTGCGGCGGCACGCTCAAGGCGATTGAGGAGGGCTCCCGCATCGCGCGGAAGATGGTTGTCGAGGCGAGCCTCGTCGAGCGCACCCCCATGGACCTTTCCCAGCTTGTGATGGGCACCAACTGCGGCGGCTCCGACGCCACGAGCGGCCTTGCCGCCAACCCGGTCATCGGCGCCTGCAGCGACAAGGTAGCCGCCGGCGGCGGCACGATCATGCTCGGCGAGACGACCGAGCTGATCGGCACGGAGCACATCCTTGCCTCGCGGGCCAAGGACGAGACCGTCCGCGAGAACATCCTCGCCATCGTGGGCGACCTCGAGGAGCAGTTCATCGAGAACGGCATCGACGTCAGGGGCGCCAACCCCACGCCTGGCAACATGAAGGGCGGCCTTTCCACGCTTGAGGAGAAGGCGCTGGGCGGCATCTCCAAGGGCGGCAGCGGACCGATCAACGAGGTCGTCACTTACGGGCAGATTCCCTCGGAAAGCGGCCTCGTCATCATGGACACCCCCGGCTACGACATCGAGTCCGTCTCCGGCATGGCGTGCGGCGGCGCGCAGGTGCTCTGCTTCTCCAGCGGCCGCGGCAACCCCATCGGCAACCCGCTCATCCCCGTGATTAAGGTCACGGGCAACAAGGTGACCTACCAGGCCATGAGCGACAACATCGACCTCGACACCTCCGGGGTCATTGAGGGAACCACGACCATCGACGCCCTGGGCGAGGAACTCTTTGGCATGCTTGAGGACGTCTGCAACGGCACGCCCTCCAAGGCCGAGGCCCTTGGCTTTGACGACTGGGCCGTGTTCCACAACCAGGAAATCTGGTGCACCTGCGAGCTGCGCTAGGCCGGCTCGAGAATGCCCTAGTTCATACATACGGCGGGAGCGCACATGGTCAAGCTGATCTTTACGGACCTAGACGGGACCTTCTTGGATGACGACAAGTGCGTTCCCGCCGTGAACGAGCGGATGCTGAGGGAGTTGGACGAGCTGGGCATTGGCCTTGTCCCTTGCTCGGGCAGGATGCTCTCCGGCATACCGGAAGAGATGTCCTCGCACCCGTGCGTGTCCCACGCCATCTGTTCGGACGGCGCCTGCATCGTGGAGTTTAGGGAGGGTTCGCCAAGGGTTCTCTTTAGCGGCGGGCTAGAAAAGGCCAGCGTAGTAGAGCTTTACGAGAGCCTGCGACCCTTCGACATCCAGTTTGATGTCTTCGCGGACGGAAGGTCGTATAGCGAGCGTGAGCGCTGGCTGAGGCTGGACGAATTCCCCATAGACCCCGGCATGAGGAAGTTTGCCAAGGAACAACGCACGCCCGTTGACGCCACCGTGCCCGAGTTTATCGGGAGCCTGGGCAACGTCGAGCGTCTGAACATCTACCTGATGGACCTTGCGGACTACGACGCCGTGTGCGCATGCGCCGGGGCCGTGGGCGGCATGCACTGCGACCCACACAGCGTTGTGGGAATCGAGATAACCAACGAGAACCTCAGCAAGGCCACGGGCATGGCCTGGCTGGCCCAGAGGCTGGGCGTGGGGCTCTCTGAGTGCGTTGCCTTTGGCGACGGGGAGAACGACCTGGCCATGCTCGAGAAGGCCGGGCTGGGCGTTGCCATGAGCAACGCCTGCGACAAGGCTCTGCAGGCGGCCGATGACGTCACTCGGCTGAATAATGCGATGGGGGGCGTGGGGGATTACGTATTATGTAACGTGTTGAATCAACGTCACGGCCCCCATGCTGCGGGGCCCACTCACCACTTGGATAACTAGCATGGGCAAATGGATTGTCGCTTCATCTTCCGTAACGTTTGGCTATACGGTCACATACCCGCTCGAGAGGCTGCAGGCCGCCGGCTGCGAGGTTAGGCTCAACCCCTACGGCCGTCCGCTGACGGGCAAGGAGATGCTCGAGTTTGCCGGGGACGCGGACGCGCTCATCCTCGGCAACGACGACCTGCCGGCCGAGGTCATCCGTGGCATGAAGAAGCTGAAGATCATCTCGCGCTACGGCGTCGGCTTTGACGGCGTCGACATTCGCGAGGCCCGCATCGACAACATCCTCGTAACCGCGGCGCCCACCAGCAACCGCGAGGAGACGGCCGACTTTGAGATGGGCCTGATCCTCGACCTGATGCGCCACATCACCCCCATGGTTTCCGATATGAAGGACGGCGTGTGGAAGAAGCGCCCCGG
>CAVHKV010000142.1:0-1496 GCA_963636635.1 uncultured Bacteroidales bacterium | reverse complement strand
CAGCGCAACGAGCCTACGGTGTACGGTCTGATCTACACCGAGCTGAACGACCTACTGAGGCGCTCTGACGTCATCTGCATCAACGTGCCGCTCAACGACTCGACGCGCAACATGATCGGCGCCAGGGAGATCCGCCTGATGAAGCGCGAGGCGATTCTGGTCAATATCTCGCGTGCCAAGGTCATCCGCGAGGACGCGCTGGAGAAGGCGCTGACGAGGGGCGACCTTTGGGGCTATGCCACCGACGTCTACGGCGAGGAGCCTCCGAAGCACCGTCCCTACTTTGAGATGGACAACGTGCTCGTCACGCCCCACGTTGCCGGCCTGACCTTTGAGTCTTCAGAGCGCATGGGCAATGTGGTCGTGGACAACGTCTTGGCCGCAAAAGACGGCTACGAACCTCCCGACCTCGTAGGCGGAAGGGAACTCTACGCCTCCACCCTCGGGAGATACGCGAGGGAGTAGGGAACAGCGAAGGGCCCTCGGCAGCCAAGCCGAGGGCCCTTTTGGTGCGCGCGATGTTTGCTTGCCGCGGGGGCCTGAGTGAGGTCTTTCTACTCGTACTGCCTGTCTCCAAGCAGGTTCTTGCACAGGAGTCTGTTTAGCTCTGCGGGGTCGTCCCAGCATGAAACCAGGAAGAGGAACAGCAGCTCGATGGCGAAGTTGAGGGAGTTGTGCGAGAACAGCACGCCGTTGTTGGCGATGGCCTGGTCGCGCGAGATAGCTCGGATGAGGTAGTTCGCGCGCTTCGCAAGCGGGGTGTTTGGGTTGTCCGTGATCATGATGATGGGTGCGCTGGAGTCCTCCGCATAGTCAAAGGCGTTGACGAGCCTCTTGGAGAATCCCGAGGTCGAGAGCACGAGGAGCACGTCTTTCTCGGTGAGGTTCGTGGCCGCCGAGAGCATCGACTCTGTGTTGCTGGGGCACGACGCCCTCACGCCGGCCTGGGAGAACTTAAAGGCGGCGTTTGCGCCCATGGTGAGCGTGTTGCCCACGCCAGCAATGAGGACGAGGTTGGCGTTGTGGAGCAGGTTGACGGCGGTCGCAAACGTCTCGGCATCGATGAGCGAGGCAGTTTCGGTGAGCTCCTCGATCTTATGGGAGAGGACGTACTTTACCGAGCCTTCGACATCGTCGAGGCTAATTTTGCCGTCGGTTAGTTTGTTGTCCTTGGAAGCCTTGTTTACCGAGATGCCAAGGGCAAGCCTCATATCCGAGTAGTTCCGATAGCTTAGCGTCCTTGCGAACCTCGAGACGGAGGCGGGGGAGGTTCCCGTTGCCGCCGCAAGGTCTCTCACGGTCATCTCCGAGACCTCGGAAGGCTCCTTGAGTATGTAGGAGGCTATCGTCTTCTCGGAAGGCGAAAAGCTGTCCATGCTCGAGCAGATATGGCTTATGACGTCGCCCTTTTTGTTCATAAGGCTTCCTTCCCGCTGTTTGTTTGATTTTACGTTGCTGGAACTGAAACCAATGACTCAAGTTCCAAAAATCGTGAA
>CAVHKV010000141.1:0-5432 GCA_963636635.1 uncultured Bacteroidales bacterium | reverse complement strand
ATGTGGTAACGGCTTCGTTTTCGCTTAATCAATTGGTATCGTTCGGCATTGAGCGGCCTGTCGGATTACATTGAATCGGCCGATTGGCTTATTCGTTGTTCGCGATGGGCGGAAATCGCATGGGTTTGGCCTCGGTTTATACAGCGAAGTTGCGAATGGCCATCTTCGATGTAATCGGGCGGGAAACGAAAACGCCCCTGCCGGTTAGGCACGGGCGTTGGTGGCTTGCCGTGTTGGACGCTTTGTCTGTTGCCGGGCGTCCGCCTGCTGCGGTGCGCTCTATCTATTGTCAGGCGTCTATCTGTTGTCAGGCGCATGCCTGACGTGGGGCTTCCGCTTGCGTCAGGCGTCTGTCCGGTGCTGAGCGCTGCCTGCTTGCTTGCCGTCTACCTGTTCCTTACGGAGCTGATGACGCAGCGGTTGGCGGGGAGCCAGACGCTGCCCCACTCCACGGGGGTGCCGTCGTCCAGGCGGACGAGCTGGTCCAGGTCGAGCACGGGGGAGCGCTCGCCGCACTCGAGCCAGCGGCCGCGCTTCTTGCCGGCGGCGCGGGCGCTGTAGGTCATCTCGGCGTTGCCCACGGAGTGGCCGCTCGTGCGTTCCACGGCGTCAAACAGGCCCTCGCGCTCAAAGTCCACGTTCTCCAGGCCCGGGCAGGGCTCCAGGTTCACACGGCTCTCGATGAGCATCACGGGCTTGCCCTCAACCGAGCGCACGCGCATGAGGTACAGGTAGGTGGAGCCCTCGGCAATGCCCAGGTTCTCGGCGCAAATCCTCGTGGCGCGCTCGATGCGCTTGTCCACCACCTTGGTCTCGTACTCGATGCCCTGCTCGTTCATGCTCTCTGCAAAGCTGTGGAGCTTGTTGCCCGAGGGGCGCGCCATCACGGGCTGGATCACAAAGGTGCCGCGGCCGCGCTGCTGCACGAGCAGGCCCTCGTCCACCAGCGAACGGATGCCCTTCTGCACGGTTCCGCGCGAGAGGTGCAGCATCGCCATCAGCTCGTGCTCGGAGGGAATGCGCTCGTCCACACCCCATTCCTTGGAGTAGATCTTCTCGCGGACGTAATCGGCCACCTGCACATACAGCAGCGAGGTGTCCTTTTTCTCGAAGTCCGACATACGGGCCCCTCTCACCTTCGCCCCGCGGGGCGACCGGACTAGCGCAGCCCCCCGACCGCTTGTCCACTTGACCACTACGGGGCGTAGTGTAATACCGCAAGCCAGCTTTAATCAACTAGCACCACGCAAGAACTACGAATGGTCAACCAGCCTTGAGCTGCGGCTTTGTCGAGTTTTCGCTTGCGGCTGGCATGCCTTGTGAAACCCTTACAAGGGCTTGTGTCCCAACAGCTGCGACTAGTCAACCACTTGTGGGTAGTCAACTTGCGTCTGTCCAATACGAAACATTTCGTACGGAGGGCGGTGTAGGCCGGGTGCGCCCTGTTCGGCGAACGCCATGTCGACTCGCCGAGTGTTTAGGCGATTTTCTGAGCTGCATACATCTACGCAACGCGCATGCGTAGTCCATTGACGGGGTCGTTACCCTACGGCTGAGTACGTAGTACACAAACGTAGCTCAGCGTGAGCCTTTTGGAATGCGGCGGCCTACGAATGAGGCAAACGTAGGCTGCTGCTGGGTTATTTGGGTCCCATATGAGAAATATTGGGATGGGACAAGGCTTCTACCTGCACTTTTGCCAAGCGCATAAAATTGCCCTTCAAGTTGCCACCTACGTACGGCTACGCAATGCACATGCGTAGCCGAGTGGCTGCCCTGCAGGCCTACGGCTGGATACGGAATGCACAAACGTAGATGGTCGTGGCTTCTTCGCATGAAAAAGGCCGGCCTCGTGAGTGAGGCCGGCCCGGTGTCTTGCATTTGCGGCTGTTATGCCGCTGCGTGTTCGTGGCTAGCGAGCTGCTGCTATGCCGCCGTGTGTACGTGCCTAGCGAGCTGTCGCCAACTCACGCTGCGCGCTCGCAAGCGCGCGCACGCCGCGCTGCCGTGCTCGTCAGTCCCTTACCTGCGGGGGACCTGGGCGACGAGGAGCATGTTGGTGGAGGTGATGTAATCGCCCTGGGAGGGAGCGGTGTGCGGGTCGCCGGCGGTGAGGCAGACCATGTCGCCGGGCTCAACCAGGCCGCGCTGCATCACGATGTCGAGCGCCGTGGTCACGGTCTCGTCAATGTCGCCGCGGGCGGCGCCGTGCAGCACCGTGACGCCCCAGTAGAAGCAGCACTTGCGCACGGTCTCCTCGTAGGGGGACACGGCGTAGATGGGCAGCTCGGGGCGGAAGTTGGAGATGAGGCGGGCGGTGCGGCCGGAGTCGGTCGGGGTGATGATGCACTTGGCGCCCACGCGGTTGGCGGTGGTGACGGAGGCAAAGCCGATGGAGCCGTTGACGTCACGGACGCCGCCGCGCTTGTGGTAGTCGTGGCGCTCCTGCAGGTACTTCTCGGTCTCCTCGCAGATGGAGGCCATCATCTTCACGGCCTCCACCGGGTACTTGCCGGCAGCGGTCTCGCCGGAGAGCATCACGCAGTCGGTGCCGTCCATGACGGCGTTGGCCACGTCGTTGACCTCGGCGCGCGTCGGGCGCGGGTTGCGGATCATGGAATCCAGCATCTGGGTGGCGGTGATGACGGGCTTGTAGGCCGCGTTGCACTTGCGGATCATTTCCTTCTGGGCGTGCGGCACGCGCTCGGGCGGAATCTCGATGCCCAGGTCGCCACGGGCGACCATGCAGCCGGAGGAGTGGGCCAGGATGTCGTCGAAGTTCTCGATGCCCAGGGCGCACTCGATCTTGGGGTAGATGGAGACGTTGTCGCGGCCGTGCTCGTGGCAGATCTGGCGGATCTCCTCAACGCCCTTGCCGTCGCGGATGAAGGAGGCGGCGATGGCGTCGATGCCAACCTCGCAGCCAAAGATGATGTCCTGGCGATCGCGCTCGGTGACGGCGGGCAGCGAGATGTCAACGCCGGGCAGGTTCACGCCCTTGTGCTCGCCCAGGTCGCCGGAGTTGGCCAGGGTGCAGTAGATGTCGTTGCCCTCGACCTTGTCAACGCCAAACTCGAGCAGGCCGTCGTCGATGAGGATGCGGTCGCCGGGCTTGACCTCGTTGGGGAGGTTCTTGAAGTCCAGGGAGAAGCGGTCGTGGTTGCCGACGACGCCGTCATCGGTGGTGATGATGGTGTGGTCGCCGGTCTCGAAGTGGACCTTCTCGCCGTTCTCGAGCACGCCGGTGCGGACCTCGGGGCCCTTGGTGTCGAGCAGGATGGCCACGGGGATGCCGAGCTCCTTGGAGACCTTGCGCACGCGCTCGATGCCGGCGCGGTGGTAGTCATAGGAGCCGTGGGAGAAGTTGAAGCGCGCGACGTTCATACCGCTCTTGATGAGCTCGGTAAGAACGGCCTCGTCCTCGGTAGCAGGGCCCATGGTGCAGACGATCTTGGTCTTCTTGTTGGTCATTTCTTTCCTTTCGCGTGGCGAACGCGCGGGCCCCATGCCTTGGCGTTCGGGGGCGGGTAGGGGGGGTGTCCCGCCTGCTCGGCCGCGGCGGCTCTTTCCGCGCGGCCTCAATATCAAAAGCGCCGCCCTTGTGGGGCGACGCCTAGTTTGCTAGCAAACCACCGCTGCCTTGGGGAGCTCCTCTCCGTTGGCGAAGGCCGTGGCGTTGTCGAGCGTGGTCTTGGCGATGGAGGCCAGGGCTTCCTTGGTGAAGAACGCCTGGTGGCTCGTCATCACGACGTTGGGGAAGGAGCACAAGGTCGAGGTGACGGACTCGATGACCACGTTGGAGCGGTTGCGGAAGACGTTGTCGCCCTCCTCCTCGTACACGTCGAGGCCGCACGCGCCGATCTTGCCGGAGCGGATGCCCTCGATGAGGGCCTTGGTGTCCACCAGGCCGCCGCGGGCGGTGTTGATGAAGATGACGCCCGGCTTCATCTTGTCGATGGCGTCCTCGTTGATCATGTGGCGGTTGGAGTCGAACAGCGGGCAGTGCAGCGACACGAGGTCGGAGCGGCGCAGCAGCTCGTCCAGCTCAACGTACTCGACCATGCCCTCGAGCGCGGGGTTGTGGTAGACGTCGTAGCCCAGGACCTTCATGCCGAAGCCGTTGGCGATGCGGCAGAAGGCGGCGCCGATCTTGCCGGTGCCAACCACGCCGGCCGTCTTGCCGTAGAGGTTGACGCCGAGGAGGCCCTGCAGGGAGAAGTCGTTCTCGCGGACGCGGGCGTAGCCCTTGTGGATGCGGCGGGCGGCGCACAGGCCCAGGCCGATGGCCTGCTCGGCGATTGCCTCGGGCGAGTAGGCCGGGACGCGCATGACCGTCATGCCGAGGTCCTTGGCCACGGGCACGTTGACGGCGTCGAAGCCGGCGGAGCGCATGAGGACGAGCTTGACGTCAAAGCCGCGCAGGATCTCGAGCGCCATGGCCGAGGCGTCGGAGTTGACGAAGGCGCACACGGCGTCGTAGCCGCGGGCGAGCGAGGCGGTGACGGGCGAGAGGTCGGCCTCGATGTAGTCGATCTTGATGTTGGGGTAGTCCTTGAGCTGCGCGTCAAACGACTCGCGGTCGTAGTCACGGGCGTCATAGAACAGGATCTTCACGTGAAGGCACTCCTTCTTCTTGCGTTGCGGCCGCACATTTTGCCACAGACGCGCCGGCGGCGCGAGGGGCGGCAAGCGGGCGGCCTCGTCCTTACTCCGCCTCAGGATTGTAGAGCATGGACGGCCTCCAAGACAGAATTCATGCATAAACATTACGTAAAAAGTCGCAGGTAGAAACGGTTGTACTCGCCACAGTGGCCATTTGGAATGCATAACCTGGCGCGTCGGTGGGCGTGCGCCGCGGCGGCGGGAGGCCCGCGCGAACGTGCGCGAACTTGCGCGGAAATGGCGCCTGCGGCGGGGGCTTGCGGTGGAAGCTTAGCGGGGCTGTTCGGATGCCATGTCGGATTGAACGCCGCACGCGGAAGCCAATGCGGGAATGGCATCTGTATGCGACATGGGATGAGCGATTGGATGTGGCATACGGATGCCATTTCGGGATTTGCATTCAGGTGCGACATCGGCTTAGCGGGCCGCAAAGACGTTGGTTGAAAAATGCCAGGTAAGCGGGTTGCGTGCCGTATCTCGCCCTTGTCCTCGCTTGAAGACATGATGCACGCGGATGCCAATGCGGGAATGGCATCTATATGCCGCACGGGTTGAGTGACGGGATGTCACATACGGATGTCAATGCGGGAATGGCGTCCGTATGTGACGTTGAGAACGACGCGCGGGGCCCGATTCAAGCAAGGGTCCAAGCGGCCGCTACTTCCCTTACAAACTCGCACGCATCGGGCGCGGTCGAATGGGGTAGCATGGACAGCATTGACAAACGCGCGAGCCATGGCAGCCTTGATGAGCCCTTGCCCTCCTGGGAA
>CAVHKV010000140.1:0-5460 GCA_963636635.1 uncultured Bacteroidales bacterium | reverse complement strand
TTGGGCGAGTCCTCGTTGCGAGCAATGATGGTCGACCCATCGTAGCTGGCCTTTTTTCCAATCAAGATAGTGGTGCAAGGCATAGGTTTCCTCCCTAATCAAACAGTTCCCAAACGAGATTAGCACGCAACACAACAAGCCCCCACAGAGACCCTCAAGGCAAATGCGAGCACCCACCCCCGCAACAAGCAGCCCGGGCCACATGCATGCGGAGCGAGAACCTTTGCGCAGCGGGCGAGCGCAGCATGTTTGTGGTCCGGGCGCACGGCCTTTCATGCGGTAAAACGCAACGACCCTCCACAGAGACCCTCAAGGCAAATGCGAGCACCCGCCCGCAAGAAGCAGCCCGGGCCACATGCATGCGTAGCGAGGACCCCTGCGAAGCGGATGAGCGAAGCATGTATGTGGCCCGGGCGACCAGCCTTACATCAGGCGGTGTGAGCGTTTTGCCGCCCTATGCGAATTGACTCAGGTACAGCTCGGCATAGGCGCCGCCGGCGGCCATGAGCTGCTCGTGGCTGCCCTGCTCGATGATGTTGCCGTGGTCCATGACGAGGATGAGGTCGGCGTCCACGATGGTGGAGAGGCGGTGTGCGATGACAAAGCTCGTGCGCCCGCTCATAAGGGTCTCCATGGCGTGGACGATGGCCTGCTCGGTGCGCGTGTCCACGCTCGAAGTGGCCTCGTCAAGGATGAGGATGGCCGGGTCGCACAGCATGGCGCGTGCGATGGTGAGCAGCTGGCGCTGGCCGGCGCTCACGGCCTCGGCGTCGTTGGCGAGCACGGTGTCGTAGCCGCGCGGCAGCGTACGGACGAAGTAGTCCACGTGGGCCGCCTTGGCCGCCTCGATTATCTGCTCGCGCGTGGCTCCCGGGCAGCCGTAGGCGATGTTCTCGGCGATGGTGCCCTCGAACAGCCAGGCGTCCTGCAGCACCATGCCAAACTGGGCGCGCAGGTCAGCCGCGCGCATCTGGTGCGTGTCCACGCCGTCGAGCGTGATACGGCCGCCTTGCACCTCGTAGAAGCGCATGAGCAGGTTGATGAGGGTGGTCTTGCCGGCGCCCGTGGCGCCCACGATGGCCACCTTCTGGCCGGGCTCGGCCACCAGGCTCACGTCATGCATGAGGGTCTTCTCGGGCTTGTAGCCAAAGCGCACGTGCTCGAACTCGATGCGACCGCGCACGGGTTCGGCGCAGGTGAGCGGGCGATCCGGGTCGGCCTCCACCTCGGGTGCGTCGAGCAGGGCGAAGACGCGCTCGGCGGCGGCCAGGGCGCCCTGCAGCATCTCGATGGTCATGGCGAGCTGGGTGAGCGGCTCGGCGCCGGTGGCGATGTACTGGAAGAAGGCCTGGAAGGTACCCACGGTGAGCTGCCCGGCCAGCAGCAGTCGGCCGGCCAGCACCGCGATGAGCACCTGGCACAGGCGCAGCATGAAGCGGATGATGGGGCCCACGGCGTTGGTGAGGAAGTCGGCCTTGGCGCTCGCGTCGGCGACCTCCTCGGCGGCGGCCAGGACCTCGGCGGCACTGGCCTCGTCGCGGCCGAAGGCCTTGATGACGGCGCGGCCGGTGTAGGCCTCCTCCACCTTGCCGGTGAGCTTGCCGGTGGCTGCCTGGCGCTCGGATGCCACGCGCAGGGTGCGGGCGGCAAAGAACTTGGTGACGAGCAGGGCGACCACGCAGAAGCCCACGAAGATCCAGGTGAGGGCAAAGTTGATGGTGAACAGCATCACCACGGCGCCCACCACGGTGAGGGCCGAGATCATGACCTGCAGCATGCCGCGCTGCAGTACCTCGGAGACCTTGTCGAGGTCGTTGGTGGCGCGGCTGATGGTGTCGCCGGGTTGGTGGCCGTCGTAGTGGGCCAGCGGCAGGCGCTGGAGCTTGGAGGAGATGCGGCGGCGCAGCTTGAGGTTGAGCTTCTCGGCAAAGCTCGCCATCACGAGGTTGTTGGTGGAGTAGAAGGCCCAGGTGAGCGTCCAGATGCCGAGGAAGGTGAGCACCTGCGAGCCGCCGTTCTCGAACGTGAGCGAGAAGCTGGAGCCGCTGGCCCACGCGTCCTGGATGTTTGCCCAGAGCAGGTCGATGAGTGAGGCGCTGTAGCTCACGGCGGCGAGAGTGCCCACGACGTAGAAGACGCTGGTGAAGCAGACGAGGACGATCTTCCAGTGCTGGTCGGACATCGCCTCCCACAGGCGGCGGGCGGTACCCAGCGCGTCGTTGGGGACGTCGAGCTCCTCCTCGGCCTCAGGCGGCTTGCGCTCGTTCTCCTCGAGGTAGGAAGCCAGGATGGACGGCTTGGCGGCGCTTGCGGCCGTGGCGTCGCCCGCAGCGCCCGCGGTAGCAGCAGCAAGCAAGGCGCCTTCAGCAGAACCAGCCCCAGCAGCGTTCGCGGCATCGAGACCGCGGGCGGAGGCGTTGCCTCCAGCGGCAACGTCACCGGCAACGGGGGCCACGCCAATGGCGTCATAGCCGTTAGCCGCGGCAACCCCGGCCTCAGTCTGCGAAGCCTCGTCAGCAAAAGCGTTCGAGCCCACGGCGCTAGCGGGAGTCGCTTCTGCGGCAGAGTCCATAGCCACGTCCTCGCGCTTATCGAGGTTCTCGTTACTCATTGCAGGCCCCCTTCCTGGCCTGGGACTCGGCGATGGCGCGGTAGGTCTCGCAGCCCTCCATAAGCTCGCCGTTGGTACCGAGGCCGACGATGCGGCCGTCCTTGAGCACCACGATCTGGCCGGCGTCGCGGATGGTGCTCACGCGCTGGGCGATGATGAGCGTCGCCGCGCTTGCGAGCTCGGGCGCAAGCGCGTGGCGCAGGGCGGCGTCGGTCTTGAAGTCCAGCGCGGAGAAGCTGTCGTCAAAGACGTAGAGGTCGGCCTTGCGCACGAGGGCGCGGGCGATGGCCAGGCGCTGGCGCTGGCCGCCGGAGAAGTTGGTGCCGCCCTGGGAGACGCTGGCCTCAAGGCCGTCGTCGAGCTCGCGGACGAAGCTCGCCTGCGCCACGTCGAGGGCGTGCCACAACTCCTCGTCGGTGGCCTCGGGCGCGCCGTAGCGCAGGTTCTCGGCGATGGTGCCGCTGAACAGCCACGCCTTCTGCGGCACGTAGGCGATGCGGGCGCGCAGCTCGTCCTGGGAGACCTCGCGCAGGTCGTGGCCCTTGAAGAGCACCGAGCCGCCCGTGACCTCGTTGAAGCGCAGCAGCATCTTGGCGATGGTGGACTTGCCCGAGCCGGTGTTACCGATGATGGCGCAGGTCTGCCCACGGCGAATGGAGAAGCTGAGGTCGCTCAGGGTGTCCTCGTCGGCGTCCGGGAAGCGCATGGAGACGTGGTCGAAGCGGGCGACCTCGCCTGCCACCTCGCCGTCGGTGCCCACGGCGGGTAGCTCGGACAGCCGCTCGGCGTCGGCGATCTGTGGGCACGTGCCCAAGACCTCGGCGGCACGGTCCAGGCAGGCCATGGCGCGCGGCACGGAGAGCATGGCGAACTGGGCCATCATCATGAAGAACATGATGAGCATGGCGTACTCGATGACGGCCGAGATGGAGCCGATCTGCATGGCGTGCACGCCCACGCGGTCGGCGCCCACCCACATCACGAGCGACTCCACGCCGTTCATGAAGAAGAAGGTCATGAGGTCGGTGACGGCAAAGACGAGGTTCACGCGGATGGCGTTCTTGGCGTAGGCCTCGAAGGTCTCGTTCAGGCGTTCCTCGGTCTTCTCCTCGCGGCCGAAGGCGCGCACCACGCGCACACCGGTGATGGCCTCGCGCAGACGGGCGTTCATGGCGTCGATGTAGCCCTGGAGCCTGGTGAAGACGGGCGCCGTGCCAAAGATGGCGGCCACCGAGATGGCAAGCGTGATGAGGGTGACGCCCAGCACCACCCAGCCCATCACGAAGTCGATGGAGAAGGCCAGCGTCACCGAGATGACGCACATGATGGGCACGGGGAAGATCATGAGGATGGTCATGAGCAGCGTCTGCTGCACCACGTTGGCGTCGGAGAGCGTGCGCGTGATCATGGAGCCGGTGCCAAACTCGCTGAAGTCCGAGCCCGAGAAGGCAAGCGAGGCCTTGTAGACGCGCATGCGCAGGTCGCGGCCCACGCGGGCGCACAGCTGCGAGGCCAGCCAGGTGGAGACCACGTAGCCGCACGAGCCGATGAGCGCCGCCCCCAGCATGAGCGCGGCGTGGCCCATGAACTCGCCTTGGTCTTGGGTGGTGGTGGCAACGTTGATCATGGCCGAGAGCTGGGTGGGCATGAGCAGCATGCCCAGCAGGTCAAAGACCATGGCGAACAGGGTACCCGCCGCCAGGCCCTTGTAGGGAGAGATGAGGCTGCCGAGTAACGCAAGCGAGCCGGTGTTGGATGCCCCCGACGCCGCACGCTCGCGCGCCTGCGCGCGCAGCTCGTTTTCGATGGTTGTCTCGCTCATTTGGACGACTGTCCCTTCATGATTGCGATCTGGTCCTCAACCGCGGCCACGTACTTGTCAATTAACCGCAGCATATCGGCCTGTTCGGTTGGCGTGAGCGCCTGGAAGGCCCGGCGCTCGGCGATGTTTGCCGGCACGATCTGCTCCTGAGAGAGCTCGTGCCCGAGCTTGGTAAAGGTGACCTGCTTGGCCTTGCGGCTCCCCTCGCAAAAGGAGGTCTCCACCAGGCCCTTCTCCTCGAGCTTGCGCAGGGCGGAGTTCACCGTCTGCTTGGTGTAGCCGCATGTCTCGGAGATGTCCCTCACCGGCATGCTGCCCCCTCGGCAGAAGATGGCATACATAAGCCAGTAGGCCGACTCGGGAATGCCGCAGTCACGCGCCATCTCGTAATAGAGCTGGTCGGTCTTGCGATACAGCCGGTCAAAGCTGTTCACCCACACATCAAGGGAGATAAGGCCCTCTTGGCTGCCCTGCGCTTGCACGGCCCCTGCGCCGCGGGGATGGGCTTGGACTTGCACCTCTCCCCCATCCGGCGATGACTCCTCGTGCCACGCGGCCGCCTTCGTCTTCTCGTCCATATGCCTCAATCGTCCGATTTCAGACTATCGGAATCCACCTTAGTACGATTTCGGATAAAAGCAACACTTCGTCCGATTTCGGATTAAATTGCACTGGAAGTACGAGAAGCAAGCAGTGGGCAAACGAGCGGCCCACTACTCCAACAAGCAGCCCAGGCCACGTGCATGCGGAGCGAGAACCTTTGCGCAGCGGGCGAGCGTAGTATGCACGTGGCCTGGGCGGACGGCCTGTCAGGTTGACGGCAAGCACCTTGCGTTTCCCAAGCGTTGTGCGCCGGAGCCACGCATATGCTCCGCTCATCCGCTTCGCAGGGGTCCTCGCTCCGCATACGCGTGGCCCCGGCTGCCTGTTGAAAAGTAGGGGCACCGTTTTTCCGGGCTTCTCGGACTCGAGGCAATTTAATCCGAAATCGGACGAAGTGTTGCTTTTATCCGAAATCGTACTAAGG
>CAVHKV010000139.1:0-5487 GCA_963636635.1 uncultured Bacteroidales bacterium | reverse complement strand
TCGGCACCCGCGCCGACGGCACGCCCGTGATGCTCGCCGACATCCTGCCCACCACCTCAGAGATCGAGGCCGTGCTTGCCGAGGTGCTCACGCCCGAGGTCTACGCCAAGGGCAACGCCGAGCTCATGGAGGGCGACGCCACCTGGCGCGCCATCGACGCTGGCTCAAGCGCCACTTTCGCCTGGGACGAGAGCTCCACCTACGTGCGTCGCCCGCCCTACTTCGAGATCGCCAAGAGGCAGCAGGCCTTTGGCGCCGAGGGCGCGCGTGCCCTGGCGCTCTTTGGGGACTTCGTCACCACCGACCACATCTCGCCGGCCGGCGCCATCGCCGCCGATTCCCCTTGCGCGCGCTACCTCACCGAGCGCGGCGTTCAGGCCGCCGACTTCAACACCTACGGCTCGCGCCGTGGCAACCACGAGTGCATGGCGCGCGGCACCTTCGCCAACGTCAAGCTCGAGAACCTGCTGGCAGGAAAGCCCGGCCCGCACACCAAGGACCTGCTTTCTGGCGAGCTCGTGAGCGTCTTTGACGCCGCCGAGCACTACGGACAGGCGGGCGTGCCGCTCCTCATCGTGGCCGGCAAGATGTACGGCTCGGGCTCCAGCCGCGACTGGGCCGCCAAGGGTCCCTTGCTGCTGGGCGTCTCGGTGGTCATCGCCGAGAGCTTCGAGCGCATCCACCGCTCCAACCTCGTGCAGATGGGCATCCTGCCGCTCGAGTTCGCCGAAGGTCAGGGCGCGGCGAGCTTGGGGCTCGACGGCACCGAGACCTTCAGCGTGGAGCCCGTGGACCTCTCCGGAGGCCTTCCCGCCAGCCCCGCCACCACCGTCACGGCCACCAAGGCGGACGGCTCTGAGGTAAGCTTCACGTGCACCGTGCGCGTCGACACCGCCCTCGAGGGCGCGTTCCTCGCCTCCGGTGGCATCTTGCCCTACGTCTTGGAGGAGCTTGCGTGAAGTGCCCTGCCTGCGGCTCTGAGGTCGCCGACAACCTAGAGGTCTGCCCCGCGTGCCACGCGAGCCTGGCCATGACCCGCGTCATGCCCAAGCTCACGGGCACCTGGTGCAGCTCGTGCGGCGCCCTCGTCCCCGCCGGCAGCGACGTGTGCCCCAAGTGCGGGCTGCCCGCAGACACCTTCGCCACCTCGGCGGCGGAAAACGAGCTGCGCCAGCGTCGCAGCGAGGAGCGTAGGCTCGAGGCCGAGCAGACCTCGGCCCTGCCGCGCATCGAGAGCGCCATTCCCTCCGAGCCCGAGCCGGGCACCGAGTCCACCTACGGGCGCGAGCGCCTGCCGCACACGAGGGTCTTCGCCCTTGCGGCCATCGCGAGCCTGCTCATTGTGGGCGGCGCCACGCTCGCCATCACCCATCCCTGGGATCCGACCCTGAACGACACCAAAGCCACCATGCCAGCGGACACCTCGCAGGCGGGCTTCCCCGGCACGGTGAGCAAGCTCTCCGGCCAGGACAAGGCCTCCTCGGAGGCCGTCTCGGTCCAGAGCGCCGACGAGGTCACCTATGACTCGCTGCTGAGCGCCTACGAGCAGCTTGCGACCATCTCCTCCACGGCAGACGAGCTCGAGGAGCTGCTCGACACCACGGGCGTCTCCGGCAGCTCACAGGAGCGAGCGGACGCCGAGTCTCGCGCCGAGCAGCTCTCGCTCGACGCGAGCAACATCGTGGCCACCATCCAGGGCATCGACGTGGACACCACCGGCACCTACTCGGACCAGAAGACGAACGTCTACACGCTCTCCAGCTGGCTTCGCAACCGCGTTGAGGCCATCGCCAAGGCGTGGAAGCTCTCGGCAGCAAGCTCCGACCCCGCCGCCGACGCGTCCAAGATCTTGGCGCCGATGTCCGGCAACCGCGAGACGGACGGCTCGGAGGCCTACGTCAACCTCTTCAAGAAGAACTACGACGCCTGGAAGCCCGAGCAACGCTAGGGCGCACCTGCGACAACGTGCCGAATGTGTGAAAGAGGCGGCGTGCTGCTAGAATTGACCAGATAGTTGATTCTCAGGACGCCGCCTCGGCGTTCGGATAACAGGCCTGGAGGCAACATGTTTGGTATGCCCGACCCGCTCTACGAGCCCGAGTACATCTGCGATGGCGACGAGGTCGCCACGATCGAGACGTCCAAGGGCGCCATTCGCGTCCGTCTCGACTCCGACGGGGCCCCCATCCACGTGGCCAACTTCTGCGAGCTTGCCAGCAGCGGCTTTTACGATGGCCTTAAGTTCCACCGCTACGTCCCGGGCTTCGTCATCCAGGGCGGCTGCCCCAACACGCGCGAGATGAGCTGCGAGGAGGTCGCCCGCGGCCTGCGCGGTCCCGACGGCCAGCCCGGCACCGGCGGCCCCGGCTACCGCATCAAGCACGAGTACGACACCAACCCCAACAACAGCCACGTCGACGGCGCGCTCGCCATGGCCCGCTCCCAGCACCCCGATTCCGCGGGCTCGCAGTTCTACCTCTGCCTTGGCCCCCAGCACGCGCTCGATCGTGACTACACGGTCTTCGGTACCACCATCGAGGGCCTCGACGTCATCGGCAACCTTCGCGCCGGCGACGAGATCGTCTCCGTTCGCATCTCTCACGAGGACTAAGGGGAGAGGGGATCTTCTTGGATACACAAGCGTTCAACATCGCAAAGTCCGCCTACCAGTCCGGTGACTGGAGCACGGCCGCCATCGGCCTTGCGGCCGCCAAGGGCCCCGGCGAGATTTGCGGCGAGGCCGACCACCTGCGTGGCAACGCCCTCATGAAGCTCGGCAAGTTCTCCGAGGCCGCCGAGGCCTACGGCGCCGCCCTGGCAGACGCCGCCTACGCCCACGTGGGCGCCCTCAACTGCAACCGTGGCCGCGCCCTCGTGGCGGCCGGCCAGACCGACGCTGCTGCCGCCTGCTTCCAGGCCGCCGTGGCAGACCCGAGCTACGCCACGCCCTACAAGGCCTACGTGGCCCTCGGCAACCTCTACACCGAGAAGGGCATGGTGGCCGAGGCCGCGAGCGCCTGGCGCGCCGCCGCCATCGACGAGGCCAACCCCGAGCCCTCCACCTCGCTGGTGAAGCTCGGCGACTGCTTCATGCAGCTCGCCCGCCCCAACGACGCCGTCGACGCCTACCGCACCGCGCTGGACTTCTCCACCGGCGGCGGCGTGGGCTCCATCAACGCGCTGCTCGGCCAGGCCTACATGGCCCAAAACAGACTCGCCGAGGCCGCAGACGCCTTCGCGCACGCCGTGGCCGACCCGAGCTACCAGCTCACCGAGGAGCAGCAGGCCGCCTACACCGCCGCCCAGCGCGCGCTTTCCGGCGCCGCC
This sequence comes from uncultured Bacteroidales bacterium, assembly GCA_963636635.1. GTDB lineage: Bacteria > Actinomycetota > Coriobacteriia > Coriobacteriales > Atopobiaceae > Parolsenella. The sequence continues at coordinate 2,160 of CAVHKV010000139.1, read as the reverse complement.
GCGTCCGGTCCCTCCGAGACCGACCAGATGCTCTCCGCCGCCGGCTACGGCGACGGCGCCTACGCCGAGGACTCCTACGCCCAGGCCGAGCCTCAGCAGGCCACGGCCATCGCCCCAGCGGCCAGCCAGGCAGCGCCTGCGCCCGCCACGGCCTATGACCCGCTCGACCCGATGGGCCGCTCCGGCGAGTTCATCCCCAGCCCCGAGGACACCGGCTTCTTCTCCGTCTCGGAGGAGGACCTCATGAAGGCCGACCGCAAGGCCCGCAAGGCCCGTCGCAAGCACAACCACCGCGGCCTCAAGGTCTTCCTGGTCATCCTCTTCCTGCTGCTCCTGCTCGCCGCCGGCGGCGTCTTCGCCTACTTCAACGGCTACGGCTGGCCCACGCAGGAGGCCGTCGTCTCCGACTTCTTCAGCACGGCTTCCGCCGGCAACGACTTCTCCGGCTACCTCTCCTCGTCCGTGAGCGAGGACACCAAGAGCGACATGGAGGCCATCTTGCCCCGCGGCGCCACCGCGACCGTCTCCGGCGTTGACCGCTCCATGGCCAACTCCGAGGTGCTCGTCACGGCCAGCCTCGCCTCCGGCGGCAGCCAGGACTACACCGTCACCCTCGTGCGCGACGGCCTTGGCTGGAAGGTCACCGGCGTGACGCTCACCTACGCCTCCGCCTCCTCTTCCAGCTCCTCCGATCAGCCCGTGACCTCGAGCTCGGTGGCCGACGACTCCGCCTCCACGAGCACCGACGGTACCTCCATCGCCACGGACGGCACCTCGTCTGACGCCACCGCCGAGGATGGCGCGGCCGACGAGACCTCCCAGGACGGCGTCTCCGAGGGCGAGTCCTCCGAGGCCAGCTCTTCTGAGGGCGAGGCCACGGCCGAGGCCAACTAGCACCTGATTTTCGCAACGCGGCGGGCAGCTCGCCCGCAAGCCTAGAAGGATTGGACGCCATGTCGTTCTTTGACTCCATATTCGGTGAGTACGGGGGAGACCTCGCAATCGATTTGGGCACCGCCAACACGCTCGTGTCGGTTCGCGGCGAGGGCATCGTCATCAACGAGCCCTCCGTCGTCGCCATCGACCAGAGCGAGGAGCGCGTCCTGGCCGTTGGCGCCGACGCCAAGCGCATGGTCGGCCGTACCCCTGGCTCCATCTCGGCCATCCGCCCGCTCAAGGACGGCGTCATCTCCGACTTCGACGTCACCGAGGTCATGCTGCGCTACTTCATCGAGAAGGCCTCCAAGCGCCGCTACCCGTGGAGCCCGCGCCCGCGCGTGGTCGTCTGCGTGCCCTCCGGCGTCACCTCGGTGGAGAAGCGTGCCGTCTTCGAGGCCACTATCCAGGCCGGCGCCCGCCAGGCCTTCCTCATCGAGGAGCCCATGGCGGCCGCCATCGGCTCCAACCTGCCCATCGAGGATCCCACCGGCACCATGGTGGTCGACATCGGCGGCGGCACCACCGAGGTCGCCGTCATCGCCATGGGCGGCATCGTGGTCTCGCAGTCCATCCGCACCGCCGGCGACGAGTTCGACCAGGTCATCCTCGAGCACGTCCGCGACGCCTACAACCTCTCCATCGGCGAGCGCACGGCCGAGGACATCAAGATCAAGGTGGGCTCCGCGGCCCCGCTTAAGGAGGAGCTCGACGTCGAGGTCAACGGCCGTGACGTCATGAGCGGCCTGCCCAAGTCGGTCCGCATCGAGTCCGAGGAGATTCGCAGGGCCCTCAACTCGCCGCTCGACCAGGTCACCAAGGCCGTCAAGGACGCGCTCGACGTCACCCCGCCCGACCTCGCGAGCGACCTCATGTACTACGGCATTATGCTCACCGGCGGCGGCGGACTGCTCCGCGGCCTTGACCAGCGCCTGCGCGAGGAGACCGGCGTGCCGGTCAACGTGAGCCCCACCGCGCTCGAGAACGTCGTGCTCGGCTGCGCCAAGGTGCTCGAGGCCAACGCGCTTTCCGGCGGATTCGTCCAGAGCTCCGGCAAGTAAGGCTCATCCATGCCGCGCTTTTCCGCACCCAGCTCATCTCTTGGGCGCGGGTCCTCTTCGGGGGTCCCGCGCTCGCTTGTTGTGCTCACCGTCGTCTCGCTCGCGCTGTTCATCGTGGGCGTGCGCGAGGGCGACTCCGGCCTGCTGCACGGCGTGAGGGGCG
>CAVHKV010000138.1:0-5493 GCA_963636635.1 uncultured Bacteroidales bacterium | reverse complement strand
GTGCGGCACTGCTCCCCCACGCTGGCAGCCATCAAGCCGGCTTGCCTGTTCAACGTGCCTGGTGCCTTCGTCGCCGATCCCAACGAGGAACCGGCCGCGCGCCTGGCCGCATGGCGAGAGGCCAAGCAGCGCTGCCACGCGCTCGACGCCCTCGTAACCCAGGCGAACGAGGTGCTCACACCCCGCGGCGTCCACGTCCGTGTGGTCTCCAGAGGCGAGCGCGGCGCCCTGGTCTATGTGTACCGCCCCGCCCTTCTCGGCATGCAACTGCGCGAGGAGCGCGTGGCCAGCAAGCTTTCCGAATGGGGCTACCGCACCGAGGGCGCCGGCTGGCTCGAGCTCTCGCTCTCCCGCCTCTCGCGCCGGCTCGAGGCCAAGAACCGCAGCGGCCAGGCCTTCCCCCACGAGGTGGGCTTCTTCCTCGGCTACCCCTACGAGGACGTCATGGGGTTCATCGAGCACGAGGGGCGCGACTACCTGTGCTGCGGCTGCTGGAAGGTCTACGCCAACCAGCGGCGCGCCGAGGCCAGCTTTGTGCGCTACAAGAGCTGCACCTGCGCCTTTGAGCGGCTGCTTGAGCAGGGCGTGGCCATCGCCGAGCTCGCGGGGCGCGGCGCCAACTACATGCAAATCCAAACCCGACAGGCGGGTTGGCAGAGAAAGGAAGCATCATGAGCAAGGTAGCAGTGGTTTTCTGGAGCGGCACCGGCAACACCGAGACCATGGCCGAGGCCGTGGCCGAGGGCGCCCGCGAGGCCGGCGCCGAGGTGGAGCAGGTCGCTGCGGCCGACTTCTCCGCCGACGCCGTGGCCGGCTATGACGCGTTGGCCTTTGGCTGCCCGGCCATGGGCGACGAGGAGCTCGAGGAGGACGAGTTCGAGCCCATGTTCGAGGGCGTCGAGGGCGAGCTTTCCGGCAAGAAGGTCGGCCTGTTCGGCTCCTACGACTGGGGCACCGGCGACTGGATGGAGACCTGGAAGGAGCGCACCGAGGGCGACGGCGCCGAGGTCGTTGACGCCGTGACCGCCAACCTCGAGCCCGACGACGACGCCCTGGCCGCCTGCAAGGCCCTCGGCGCCGCCCTTGCGCAGTAAGGCTTGCGCAATCATCGCCTTTTGAGAGCCGGGCCACCGTGCCTGACCCATGTGAGCTGGTGATAGAGCACGTGATGTCGCGGGAGATGGCGGGGTTCTAGTCACCATGCCCGCATTGCAAGCGTCATAGAGCCTTTGAGCTTGGCTTTTATGAGCCAACAGCAATCATACGCATAACGAACTGGGGCCTCTCGGGGCCCCAGTTTTTGGTTGAAGCTAGATTGTGAGCCACCTTTGCCAGACTTGGGCTGACGGAAATGGGTGGGACGTTAATGGCTGCCCACGCAAGACGCCCCCCCGCAAGGCCCCACCGCTACTCCAGGCCGTCCTCGTAGGGGAGGAGCTGGGCGAGGAAGCCCTTCTCGCGCAGGGCGGCCTCGATCTCGTCCAGCTCGGCCTCGGTGTCGGCAGCGATTCGGTGGAAGTGGTAGCCGCTCGTTACGGTCATGAGCGGGAAGCTCTTGCCCGTGCGGATGCTCTCGAGGTAGCGCTCCACGTCGCGGCGGTTGCGGATGTCGAGGTCGGCCGTGATCTTGCCATATACGCGGTGGTTCACCATGACGTTGAGCACCGATCCGCCGAGGTCAACGATGGTGTTGAGCTCTTCGGCCAGGTCATCGGCCGTGTGGCACACCTTCACGAGGCGGGTGGGCACGCTCGACTGGCCGGCGCTGTCTTGCAGGACGTAGCCGCGGCTCGTGGCCACCACGTCATGGCCGTCCGCGCGCAACAGCGCGATGTCCTGCACCACCACCTGGCGGCTCACGCCCACGGCCTTGGCCAGCGCACTGCCCGAGACGGGCGCGCCGGCCCCCTTGAGCTCGCGGACGATGGCCTCCCTGCGCTCGGAACCCGTCATGCTAGCGCCCCTTTCCGGTAGCGGTGGACGCGGCAGCAGAGGCCGCGGCGCTCGCATCAACCGCACCCATGACAGGAGCGACAACGGCCTCAGTGCCACACGAGGCGCAGCCGCCCTTGGCAGGCGTGCTAGCGGCACTTACTTCACTCGCGGCAACTTTACTCACGCCACCCGCACCTTCCCCATCCAACAGACGAAGGTGCTTGAGCGAGAGGTCGAGGATGGGGGCGGAGTGGGTGAGGGCGCCGGAGCTGATGTAGTCCACGCCGAGGTCCGCCAGGGCGCGGATGTTGTTCGCGTCCACGTTGCCCGAGACCTCGGTCTTGGCGCGCCCGGCGATGAGGGCGATGGCCTCGGCCATCTCGCCGTGGGCCATGTTGTCGAGCATGATGATGTCGGCGCCGGCCTCCACGGCCTGGGCCACCATGGCGAGGCTCTCGCACTCCACCTCAACGGTGCAGGTAAACGAGGCGTGGGCGCGCGCGGCGGCCACGGCCTGGGCCACGCCACCGGCGGCGTCGATGTGGTTGTCCTTGAGCATCACGGCCGTGGAGAGGTTGTAGCGGTGGTTGCGGCCACCGCCCACGCGCACAGCCTCCTTCTCAAAAATGCGCAGGCCAGGCGTGGTCTTGCGCGTGTCCACGAGCACGGTTGAGGTGCCCTCGAGCACGGTGGCCATGCGGTGCGTGTAGGTGGCGATGCCGCTCATGCGCTGCAGCAGGTTGAGCGCCACGCGCTCGCCGGAAAGCAGCACGCGGGCGTCGGCGTAGACCATCGCGAGCAGCTGGCCGGGCGCAACCTCGTCGCCGTCGGCCACGCGGGCCTCCACGCGGGCAGCGGGGTCGAGCAGCTCAAAGGTGCGGGCAAAGACGTCAAGGCCGGCGATGACGCCCTCGGCCTTGGCAATGAGCTGGACCTCGGCCGCGCGCGGGCCGGGGCAGACCGAGGCCGTGCTCACGTCCTCGAACGTGATGTCCTCGCGCAGGGCGGCCAAGATGATGTCGTCCGCATAGAGCTTCATGGCAATCGGATCCATGTCCTAAGCCTCCCTCTGAGCTGGGGTTATATGGTCGTGCTTGGCTGGCGAGTTCGAGGTATCGCCCGCTGCAGCCACCTTGGCCGCGGCCACGCCGCTCGCCGGCGAATCGCATTCGCCAACACACGGCTCGCCTGCGACATCGCCGTCTTCGACGTCCGCATTCGCAAGCAAAGCGCCCGCGCGGGCAGCCACCTCGCGAACGAGCGCGGGCACGTCCGCCGCAGGTCCGCGCCAATATACTAGCGCGGCGTCCGTCGTGGCCGTTCCGTCCTTCTCGCACAGCTCGTCGATGGCGAGCGTGGCGCTTCCCGCCTTGCGGTGCAGACCGTCGAGCGAGGGGCTTCCCGCCTGCTCAACCGGCATGGGCTCGCCCGTGAGCAGCCGGTATGCGGCGCGGCGCGCAAACACGAGCGACTCGAGCAGGCTGTTGCTCGCCAGACGGTTCTTGCCATGGACGCCGTTGCAGGCTGTCTCGCCGGCGGCGTAGAGGCCCGGCATGGTCGTGGCGGAGTCCTCGTCCACCCACACGCCGCCCATGAAGTAGTGCTGCGTGGGCACCACGGGGATGGGCTCGTCCAGGATGTCGCGGCCCTCCTCCAGGCAGCGCTCGCGAATGTTGGTGAAATGGCCGGTCACGACCTCGCGCGGCACGGGCGCAAAGCTCAGCCACTCGTGCTCGGCACCGTCAGCCTTCATCTGTCTGGTGATGGCGGCGGCCACCACGTCGCGCGGCTGCAGCTCGTCGGTGAAGCGCTCGCCGGCCGCATTGAGCAGCACGGCGCCCTCGCCTCGGCAGCTCTCCGAGATGAGGAAGGTGCGCCCGGGGCGCCGGGAGAAGAGCCCCGTGGGGTGAATCTGCACGTAGTCGAGGTGCTCGAGCTTGATGCCGTGCTTGGTGGCGATGTAGCAGGCATCGCCCGTGAGCTGCGGGTAATTGGTTGAGTGGTCGTAGACGCCGCCGATGCCGCCCGTGGCCCAGATGGTGTTGGCCGCACGGATTTCGAAGCGGGCGGACGAGGCTGCCGCAGGCTGGTCGCTGCTCGTTGCCGCCGTGGCGGCGCCGCCTTCGGCCGCTGCGGAGCGCCCGTTACCGCTCACGCCTGCGTTTATGGCAGTATCCGCATCACCCACAGCCGCCTTGCCAGCGTCTCGTTCGGCTCCGTTCTTCGTTGCGCTCGCAGCATCCCCAGCCATAGCAGGGCGTCCATCACCGTTCGCGTCTGCGCTCGTAGCGCCGCACGCAGCCGCAGCGCCCCGTTCGCCCGTGACGCCCGCGGCGGCCTCGCCCGTGGTGCCCGCGGCAGCCTTGTCCGCGTCCCCATCCAACTCATCGGCCGGAAGCGTGGAGCGCTCCTCGCTCACCGGCACGGCCACGACGCCCGCGCAGCGTCCGTCTTGCTCGAGGATGTCCACCATGGCCACGTGCTCCAGAATCCGCACGTTGGGAAGGCGGCGCACGGCGGCGAGCAGCGTGGTCGTAATCTCTTTGCCCGTGATGTCGGCGTGGAAGGCGATGCGCGGACGGCTGTGGGCGCCCTCGCGCGTGAAGTCGAGGCTGCCGTCCGCCTTGCGCTCAAAGTCCGTCCCGAGCGCCACGAGGTCGTTGATGACCGACTGGCTCGAACGAATCATCACGTCAACGCTCTCGGGACGGTTCTCGTAGTGGCCCGCGCGCATGGTGTCGGCATAAAACGCCTCGTAGTCGGCCGCCTCGGGCAGCACGCAGATGCCGCCCTGGGCGAGCATGGAGTCGCACTCGTCCACGTTGCCCTTGCTGAGCATGACGACGTCCATGCTCGTGGGCAGGTTGAGCGCGGCGTAGAGGCCGGCCACCCCGCAGCCCGCAATCACGACGTCGCAGCTCATGTCCTCGTACTTTGCCTCGACCATTCTGGCCATCTCCTTATTCGCATCGAGCGGCGCCTGTGTGTCGCGCCGCCGCTACCAGGCATTTGCTCTCGTACGTACATGGCCGTTTGGAGTCCCACGGACAGGCGCGTTTTCGTCGCAACCCTTGCAGAGGCATTCGGCCCTGCTTGCCAGCGCAAGTCCGCCGACCATGCCCGGCCTCTGCGCACCAGCCGGCCGGCACACCAGCCCGTACCGGCAGCGCCAGGCCCCGCTCCCCTACTTCGCCGCGTACTCCAGCATGCGGTCGAGGGTGAGCTTGGCCTGCTCGGCGGCCTCGTCACTGACGCCAATCTCCACCTCGCCCGAACCCATGGCCAGGCAGGCCACGAGTTTCTTGAGCGAAATCATGTCCATGTTTACGCAGGTGGGGCGGGTGGCCGGGAAGTAGAAGCGCTTGCCCGTGCCCTGCGTGCGGCGCTCGAGCTCATAGAGCACGCCGGCCACCGTCACGATGATGAACTCGCTCGCGTCAGACTCCTCGGCGTACTTGATGATGCCGGCGGTGGAGCCCACGTAGTCGGCCTCGGCGAGCACCTCGGCCTTGCACTCGGGGTGCGCGAGCACGAGCGCGTTGGGGTGCTCCTCCTCGG
>CAVHKV010000137.1:0-5580 GCA_963636635.1 uncultured Bacteroidales bacterium | reverse complement strand
GGAATGGCCTACTGTTACACGCGTGACAGCGCGTTCCTCTGCCCACGCTGGGCCACCGTTGACATGGAGATCGCCTGCCCCGGCGTCTTTCCCGGCATTTCAACGTCCGCCCTTTCCCACCGTGCCGACCTGTCGGAACAAACCTACCGAGCAAGTAAGACGGCAAACTTCAACCGTGGTCTAACATTGAGTTTGGCCAAAGCAGTTACCGCCCGCTCAGCCCTCAAGCTCTTCTGCACGTAACCACCAATCAAGCCTGCCTTTGGAGCGCATGTGATTCTTCTCGCAGACAAGATTTCCAAGTCGTTCGGCGGCCGCACCCTCTACGAGGGAGCCACGCTGCAGCTCAACGCCGGCCAGCGCTGGGCGCTCGTTGGCCCCAACGGCGCCGGCAAGACCACGCTGCTCAAGATCGTCATGGGCACCGAGACCGCAGACGAAGGCACCGTGAGCTTCCAGAAGGGCACCACGGTGGGCTACCTGGAGCAGGAGACCAAGCTCGCCGGCCACGACACCGCCCTCGAGGAGGTCATGGCCTCGGCAACTGACATCCGCAGCCTGGGGGAGCGAATCTCTGAGCTCGAGGGCCTCATCGCCAACGCCGGAGAAGACGACGGACTCGAAGCAATGCTCGAGGAGTATGGCCACGCCCAGGACCGCTTCGACCGGCTGGGCGGCTACGAGCTCGAGAGCCGCGCCCGCGCCATCCTCTGCGGCCTGGGATTTCCCGTGGAGGACCTCGACAAGCCGGCCGAGGACTTCTCCGGCGGCTGGCAGATGCGCATCGCGCTGTCCAAGCTTTTGCTCAAGCACCCCGACCTGCTGCTGCTCGACGAGCCCACCAACCACCTCGACCTCGAGAGCGTCAAGTGGCTCGAGCAGTTCCTGGCGGGCTATGACGGCGCCGTGCTGCTCGTGAGCCACGACCGCGCCTTCATGGACTCCTGCGTCTCCCACGTGGCGGCGCTCGAGAACCGCCGCCTCACCACCTACACCGGCAACTACAGCAGCTATCTCAAGCAGCGCGAGGACAACCTGGAGCAGCTGCGCGCCAAGCGCGCGGCCCAGGAGCGCGAGATTGCCCACATGCAGGTCTTTGTGGACAAGTTCCGCTACAAGCCCACCAAGGCCGCCCAGGCCCAGGAGCGCATGAGGCGCATCGAGCAGATAAAGAGCGAGCTCGTGGTGCTGCCCGAGCAGTCCAAGCACGTGAACTTCTCCTTCCCGGAGCCGCCGCGCACCGGCGACATGGTGGCCAAGGTGGAGCACGTCCGCAAGGCCTTTGGCGACAACCTCGTCTACGCCGACGCCGACGTCACCTTCTACCGCGGCGACCACGTGGCCCTCGTGGGCCCCAACGGCGCCGGCAAGTCCACGCTCATGAAGCTCGCCCTCGGCTTTGAGAAGCCCGACGCGGGCAAGATCGAGCTCGGCCAGAACGTCACCAGCGCCTACTACGCCCAGCACCAGCTCGAGACCCTGAACGAGGCCAACACCGTCATGCGCGAGATGGACGAGGCGGCCCCCGGCTGGACGAGCTCCGAGGAGCGCCGCCTTCTTGGTGCCTTCCTCTTCCACGGCGACGACGTGGAGAAGCGCGTGGGCGTGCTCTCTGGCGGCGAGCGAGCGCGCCTGGCGCTCGCCAAGATGCTCGTGGCGCCCGACCCGCTACTGTGCCTGGACGAGCCCACCAACCACCTCGACATCGACTCGGTGGACGTGCTGGAGCGTGCCCTCATGGACTTCTCCGGCACCATCCTGCTCATCAGCCACGACGAGCACCTCGTGCGCGCCGTGGCCAACAAAGTCGTGGACGTGCGCGACGGGCAGGTCACGGTCTACGACGGCGACTACGACTACTACCTGTTCAAGCGCGCCGAGCTCGAGGCCGCGGCGGCAGGGGAGGCCCAGGCCACCCAGCAGACGCAGGCAAAGCCCGGCAAGGCGGCCGCCCAGGCCAAGGCCACCGCTCCCGCAGCCCCTGCCGGCCGCAACGTGAAGACCAAGGAGCAGCGCCGCGCCGAGGCCGAGGCCAGAAACGCCCAGAGCAAGGCCCTGCGCTCCACAAAGAAGCGCCTGGCCGAGGTGGAGGCCGCGCTCAACCCCGCCCACAAGCGCTACGACGAGCTCATGGCCCTCATGGCCTCCGAGGAGCTCTACGCCGACGCCAAGAAGTTCGACGAGGCCATGGCCGAGTACAACGCCCTCAAGAAGAAGATCCCGGCGCTCGAGGAGGAGTGGCTCGAGCTCTCCTCTGCCATCGAGGAGGCCACGGGCGGGAGCGCCTCGTGAGCACAACGTTCGCCCTGCGCGTGATAGCCATCGTCATCAACGTGGCGATGCTCGTCCTCTCCTCCACGGTTCACGAGGTGGCGCACGGCTACGTGGCCCACCTCTGCGGCGACGACACGGCCAAGGAGGCCGGGCGCCTCACGCTCAACCCCGCGCGCCACATCGACCCGGTGGGCTCCATCGCCCTGCCGCTCATCATGGGCATCGCCGGCGGCTTCGTCTTTGCCTACGCCAAGCCCGTGCCCTACAACCCCTATCGCCTCAAGAACCGAAAGCGCGACGAGGTGCTGGTGGCGCTGGCCGGCCCCGCCTCGAACATCGCGCAGGCCCTCGTGGGCGCGGTGCTGGTGGAGGGGCTCTACCGCCTCGCGCTTGGCGCGGGAGCCGGCGTGCTCGCCATGAGCCTGCCCTTCGGATTCACCCTCTACGGGCTTCTTGGCACCGTGCTATCCAGCTACGTGTGGGTGAACCTTCTGCTGGCGTTCTTCAACCTCATACCGCTGCCGCCGCTCGACGGCTCAAAGGTCGTATGCTACTTCCTTGAGGGGGAGGCCCTGCAGAGCTACTACAAGGTGCAGAACTACGCGATGCCCATTCTCATCGTGGCGCTCTACGCCCTGCCCAAGCTCGGAATCGACCCGGTGGGCGCCTACCTCGAACTTACGGCCGGCAACCTCTACGACCTTCTCATGGGGGTGTGGTTTTGAGCTATAGGGTGCAGACGCAGGCCTATTCCGGCCCCTTTGACCTGTTGCTCCAGCTGGTGAGCAAGCAGCGCGTGGACATCGGCGCCATCTCCATCTCCGAGGTGGCAGACCAGTACCTGGCCGAGGTGGAGCGCATGGGCGAGCTCGACCTGGACGTGGCGAGCGACTTCGTGCTCGTGGCCTCAACCCTGCTCGACATCAAGGCCGCCTCGCTCGTGCCCGAGGACGCTCCCAAGCGCCGCATCGAGGACGAGGAGCCCGACGAGGACCTCGAGGGCCTCACGGCCGACGAGGCGCGCGAGGTGCTCATCGCCCGGCTCATCGCCTACAAGCAGTTCCGCAACGCCGCGGCGGCCCTCGGCAGCCGCATGGAGTCAGAGGCGCGCATGCACCCGCGCACCGCAGGCCCAGACCCGGAGTTTCTCCACACCATGCCCGACTACCTCGAGGGCATAACCCTACGCGGCCTGGCCGTCATCTGCGCCGACCTCGACAGCCGCCGCGAGGGCTTCTTGCTCGAGGCCGAGCACATCGCGCCCAAGCGCCTGCCCGTGGCGCTCACCGTGGCCTCGGTGGACCGCGTCACGCGCTCGCGCGGGCACCTCAGCTTCAGCGAGCTGCTCGACGACGAGACCTCGGCCGAGCAGGTCGTCGTGACCTTCCTGGCCATCCTGCAGCTGTTCAAGCTGGGCTCGGTGACCCTGCAGCAGGCGGAGGTCTTCGGCGACATCATCATCGACCGCATCGAAGGCGCGCCCGCCTACGAGATCGACGCCACCACCATGGCGCAACTGGAAGAGGAGTACTAATGCAGCAGCTCGATCAGCTCGACGCGTCTTCCGTCAAGGGCGCGCTCGAGGCCATGCTCCTGGTCTGCAGCGACCCGGTGAGCGCCACCGACCTGGCCTCCGTGCTGGGCATCACGCCCGGCGAGGCCTCCGAGGCCCTGGCGGACCTTGCGGCCGAGTACTCCGACGCCAACCGCGGCTTCCAGCTGCGCGAGGTGGCCGGCGGCTGGCGCCTCTTCACCCACCCCGCCTTCCACGACCAGGTGGAGGCCCTCGTCATGAGCTGGGACACGCGCCGCCTCTCCCAGGCCGCGCTGGAGACGCTCGCCGTCATCGCCTACCACCAGCCGGTGACCCGCGAGGGCGTCAAGGCCATCCGCGGCGTCAACTCGGACGGCGTCATCTCGAGCCTTGTGGACAAGGGCCTCGTGCGCGAGGCTGGCCGCGACCCGCACCGCGCCCAGGCCATCCGCTACGCCACCACCCAGTCCTTCCTCGAGCGCTTTGGCCTCAAGAGCCTGCGCGAGCTACCCGACCTGGAGCAGTTCGCCCCCGACGAGGAATCCAAGAAGTTCATCCGCGAGCGCCTCTCGGGCCGCTCCATCGAGCCCACCCTCGAGGAGGCCGCCGCCGACATCGACGAGGAGCGCGAGCTCATCGACTCGGTCGAGGACCAGCTTGAGCTGGAGCTCGAGCTTGATGCTGCGGAGGGCGAGGCCGTGGCTGAAGACGAGGTCCTGGCTGAGGACGAACCCTCTTCTGAGCCTGTTGATGGCAATAAATCGCTGGTAGATGAGCCGCTCTCTGACGCCGAGGCTTTTGAGGCGGAGGGTAGCGACGATGTAGCCGAGACCGAAGCTTCCGAGGACGACGATGCCGAGTAGGGGAGACAAGCGCCACTCGGGAAACGCGGGCAATCACGGTACAGAGGTCTCGCGTGGGGTTTCCAAATCCGGTAGCCCCAAGCTCGGCGACAAATACTCCAAGCGTAACGCCGCCCCAAGCAACGCCACCCAGAGCAACGCCGCATCTACCTCCGCAACCGTAGAACGCATCGTTCCGATGCGCCTGCAGAAGTTCCTGGCGCGCGCGGGCGTGGCGAGCCGCCGTGGGTCCGAGAACCTCATGACGGCCGGGCGCGTCTGCGTGAACGGACAGGTCACCACCGAGCTCGGCAGCAAGGTTGACCCGCGCGTGGACATCGTGACGGTGGACGGGCGCGAGGTTCGCCTGGCAGACGGCTCGGTCTACCTCATCCTCAACAAGCCGGCAGGCTACGTCACCACCATGAGCGACCCGGCCGGCCGCCCCTGCGTGGCCGAGCTCGTACCCACTAAGCTCTACCCCGGCCTTTTCCCGGTTGGCAGGCTCGACCGCGACACAACCGGACTGTTGCTCTTCACCACAGACGGCGAGGCCGCCCAGCGCCTGCTGCACCCGTCCTTCGAGAAGGACAAGCACTACGTGGCGCTGGTGGAAGGCGAGCTCACGCGTTCGCAGGTTCACGCTCTCGAGACGGGCATCACGCTCGAGGACGGTCCTTGCGCGCCTGCCAAGGTGGAGCGCCTTTCCATGGAAGGCGCCCTCGCCAAGCAGCTCGTCTCCACCTTTCGCAAGAACGCGCCCCGCCCGGGCGCAAAGCTTTCCCAAGACGAGATGAGCCTTGTGGGCCTCACCATCCACGAGGGTAGAAAACACCAGGTAAAGCGCATGCTCGATGCGGTGGGCCACGAGGTCTTGGCCCTGCATCGCGACACCTTTGGCCCGCTCGCGCTCAGTGGCGTGGAGAGCGG
>CAVHKV010000136.1:0-5611 GCA_963636635.1 uncultured Bacteroidales bacterium | reverse complement strand
CGACCTGGGCGTCGTGGCCGACGTGGCCGACAAGATCATGGTCATGTACGCCGGCCGCCCGGTTGAGTTCGGCACCGCCGAGGAGATCTTCTACCACCCGGTGCACCCCTACACCTGGGGCCTCATGCGCTCCATCCCCGAGCAGGTCATCGACGAGAAGAAGCCGCTCACGCCCATCAAGGGCAACCCGCCCTCGCTGCTGCACATCCCGGTTGGCTGCAGCTTTGCCGCCCGTTGCCCCTACGCGACCGACCGTTGCCTGGCCGAGCGCCCCGAGACCCACACCTTCGAGAGTGGCCACTACGCCCGCTGCCACTTCTCCGCTGACGAGGAGTTCGTGCGCAAGAACGCGCCCACCAACTCCCGCACCAAGGGAGGCGAGCAGTAATGGCAGAGCCCCTGCTTCACGTCGAGAACCTCTGCAAGGAGTTCGCGGCCGATTCCAGCGTCTTCTCCAAGGAGAAGAAGAGCGTCAAGGCCGTGGACAACATCAGCTTTGACATCTACCCCGGCGAGACCTTTGGTCTGGTTGGCGAGTCCGGCTGCGGCAAGTCCACCACCGGCCGCACCATCATGCGCCTCACCAACCCCACGAGCGGCAAGGTCATCTTTGACGGCAAGGACGTCGCCACGATGAACAAGGCCGAGCTCAAGCACATGCGCCGCGACATGCAGTTCATCTTCCAGGACCCCTACGCGAGCCTGAACCCCCGCATGACCATCGGCGAGATCGTCTCCGAGCCGCTCGTCATCCACGGCGAGATGCCCGACAAGGAGGAGCGCCTCAACTACGTGCGCGAGCTGCTCGACATCGTGGGCCTCAACCCCGAGCACATCAGCCGCTACCCGCACGAGTTCTCCGGCGGCCAGCGCCAGCGCGTGGGCATCGCCCGCGCCTTCGCGCTCAAGCCCAAGCTGATCATCTGCGACGAGCCCGTCAGCGCCCTGGACGTCTCCATCCAGGCCCAGGTGCTGAACCTGCTCAAGGACCTGCAGAAGCAGTACGGCACGGCCTACCTCTTCATCGCCCACGACCTCTCCGTGGTCCAGCACATCTCCGACCGCGTGGCCGTGATGTACCTGGGCAACATGATGGAGGTCAGCGACTGGAAGACCCTCTACGCCGAGCCGTACCACCCCTACACGCAGTCCCTGCTCTCGGCCGTGCCCGTGCCCGACCCGGACGTGCAGCACAGCCGCAAGCGCATCATCCTGAAGGGCGATCCGCCTTCGCCCATCAACCCGCCCTCGGGCTGCCGCTTCCACACGCGCTGCCCCATCGCCTGCGAGAAGTGCTCCCAGGAGCGCCCGGAGCTGCGCGAGGTCGCGCCCGGCCACTTCTGCGCCTGCCACTTCGCCGCAGACCACCCCATCAAGGGCTCCTCGATCGAGCTCTAGCCTGGGAAGGCTGCCAAGCCCACGCCCCGTCGCACTTGCGGCGGGGCGTTTTTGTGGCTTGGGGGCGTGCGTTCTGAGCAGGCATTTCTCGGCTTTCCAAAAAAGTTGAAATTTGTGCTTGCGCTAGGTGGGGGAGCCGTGTATATTAATTCCTGCGCACAAGCGCACTTGAAAAGTCGGAGTGGCGGAATTGGCAGACGCGCTAGCTTGAGGTGCTAGTGACTGACTAAAAGGTCGTGCGGGTTCAAGTCCCGCCTCCGACACCAGCAAATACACGGCCCTACGGGGCCGTTTTTGCTATCTAGGGACGCTACGCGGAGGTTTTGATGGCTTCGAACAAGGCGCTCGCCAAGGTCGATCACGTTGGCCGCGCGGCCATGCCTGGCGTCCTTTCCGCGCTCCTCTCGCTTACGAGCGACGCCGTGCTCGTCGTGGACGGCGCCGGCCGCATCATCGTCGCCAACGGGCAGGTCGAGTCCCTCACGGGCTTTGAGGCGGGGCGTCTTGTCGGCACTGACGTGAACGAGCTGCTGCGTGACAACTCCCGTCGCTCGCCGCTGTCCGGCCCCGAGGGCATGCCGGAGCTGCCGCTGCCCCCGGACGGCTCGCTCGTCAGCCTCTCTGTCAGACTCAGTGCGGGCGGCGCGGCCACCGTGGCCGCGCGCTGCGACCGCGTGAGCGGCCCGGGCGAGACCTTCGTCATCGTCATGCGCCCGGCAGACGCCGCCGTGGCGGCCGCGCGCGAGCACGACCGCCTCCTCAGCGAGCTCTCCCTGGCAAACCGCCGTCTCTCCGGCACGCTCAAGATCGTGCTCGACACGATTGACGCCCAAGACGTCGAGACCCTCTTCCACGAGGTGCTCGAGCAGATGAGCGACACCATGGAGGCCGGCGGCGCCGTGCTCTTTTTGGCCGAGACCACCGGCTACCGCCAGCTCGCCTGCACGGCTTCGCTCAAGAACAAGAAGACGCCGCAGTTCATGGCCTATGGCGAGGGCCTCGAGACCATCGTTACGCGCGCGGGCAGCGCCATGCGCCTGCGCCTCCTGCCGCCCAGCGAGCGCAGCCTGCGCTCGGGCGCCCTCACCTCGCGTGAGCTTTTGGACGAGGACTCCGGCGCCAAGCGCCGCATCCCCGCGCGCCAGACGCCGCCGTTCACGAGCTTCGTCTGCGTGCCCGTGTGGTTTGGCGGCCATGTCATCGCCATCATCGAGGTGGGCTGGTCCGAGGCCCATGCCACCCGTCGCGACGACGCCCGTCTGCTGGACTCGGTGGCCCAGTACCTCTCCGTGGAGTTTGCCGCCGCGCTCTCCACCATGCGCGCCCAGCGCGCCCAGCGCCTCGACGCGGCCGCCACGCGCATCCATGAGCTCGTGGAGGACGGCGCGGACGATGCCGAGAAGGCCCAGCAGGGCTTTGTGGAGGCGCTTGAGGAGGAGCTCCAGGTGCGCCTGGCGCCCATCCAGTCCGGGAGCCTCTCGGAGAGCTGCCTGGTGCAGCTGCCCGTCACGGGTGACGTGGAGCTGCCCTACTCGGTTGACGAGCTCGTGGAGGGCCGCGTGGACGCCGGCATCGCCGTGGTGAGCGCCCCCAAGGGCTCGCGCCTTGCCACGTGGCTTGCCGAGGTTGGCTCCACCGCCTCGGGCGTCCTTCTCGACCTGGGCGAGATATCGGGCGTGCGTCGATCGTTCATCGTGTTGCGTTCGGCCGACCAGGAGCCCATTGACGAGGCCGAGCTCGACTTCTTGCGCCGCGTGGCCATTGACGTGCGCCAGGAGGCCGAGGAGGGGGAGCGGCGCAACAAGGACACGCGCATCGCCCAGGCCCTGCAGAGCGGCATGAAGAGCGAGCTGCAGCAGGTGGAGGGCATCACGGCCCACGGCCTGTACTCCTCGGCCACCGCGGCGGCGCTCGTGGGCGGCGACTTCTACGACCTCATCCGCCTGCCCAACCGCCGCGCCTGTGTCATCTTGGGCGACGTCTCTGGCAAGGGTGTGGAGGCCGCCAGCGTCTCTGCCGCCGTGCGCACCGCGCTGGGCGCCTACGCCTGGGAGGGCCAGCCGCCGGCGCGCATGGTGCGTCTGCTGAATGACTTTCTGCTGGGCTTTTCGCGGCTCGAGACCTTCGCCACGCTGTTCGTGGGCGTCGTGGACCTGCGCAAGGCGACCCTCACGTACTGCTCGGCCGGACACCCGCCTGCGATCTTCTTGCACGCCAAGACCGGGGAGATGGAGACCCTCGACGAGCAGAGCGGCGTGGTGGGCGCCTTCCGCGGCATGACCTACCACGACGGCCACGTGAAGCTCGAGGCTGGCGACCGCATCCTGCTCTACACCGACGGCGTGACCGAGGCGAGGAACCCCGCCGGCGCCTTCTTTGGCGAGCAGGGCCTGCGCGACGCCGTGATGGAGGAGGCCGGCGGCGACTACGACGGCCTGCTCGACCGCCTGCTCGCGCGCCTGGACGCCTTCACCGAGCGCAGCCTGGACGACGACGTGGCCATGGTGACCCTGCGCTTCGACGAGCTCGGCGGCGCCCGCCCGCGCAAGGGCTAGGGGAGCGACGGGGCACGGTCGT
Organism: uncultured Bacteroidales bacterium; assembly: GCA_963636635.1. Taxonomy (GTDB): domain Bacteria; phylum Actinomycetota; class Coriobacteriia; order Coriobacteriales; family Atopobiaceae; genus Parolsenella. The sequence goes on along the minus strand of CAVHKV010000136.1, from coordinate 1,636 downwards.
TCGGCTCGGGCGTGAGTTTGCCTTGTGCGCGGCGGTGCTCTTGCGGGTCGCCGCGAGACGATACCTGATAGGCCATCAGTGCGGCCGTCTTTCGTCCTCATGAGGCCTTCGCCGTCAGCTGCGCTACGCGCTGGCCGCCCACCTGCCCCTTCGTTTGCGGATTGGATTGCAACGGCGCGTATATGCCGAGCGTGGGTGGGCAGAATGCAACCATGACTGCCGCGAACGACATACTTCTGCTGCCCATCGAGGGGGACCTGGACGTCTCCTCGGTGCCGAGGGTGCGCAACTACCTGCAGCGAAGCATCAACGAGGGCTGCCGCCGCGTCATCCTCAACCTCGCGGACACGAGTTACGTGGATAGCCTGGGCATGGGCCTCATCCTCACCTCGGCGCGCCGCCTGAACGAGAAGGGCGGCCTGCTCTCGCTCGTGAACGTGAACGACGCCGTCTATCGCTCGCTCGAGATTTGCCGCCTGGTGGACTTCATCCCCGTGGCCGGCAATGCCCCCAAGCCGCCCATCCCCGAGCTCGACCCCTCGGTGCGCCCGCTGTGGCACGGCACCATGAGCGTGGACGCCGGGCACCTCGCCGCGGCCCGCAAGCGCATGGAGCAGCTGCTTAACCGCACCGAGCTCACGCCCGACGAGGTCTTTGACCTCACGCTGGCAGGAGGCGAGGCCCTGGGCAACGCGGTTGACCACACCGGCGCCGAGGGCGTGCTTCTGAGCGTGTGGGTCTATCCGGACCGCGCGGTGGTTGAGGTCACCGACTGCGGGGACGGCTTTGAGCTCGCGGCGGACGAGGAGCCGCCCGAGGGCGAGGACTCCGAGGCGTGCGAGCGCGGCCGCGGCATCAAGCTCATGCGCATGCTCGCCGATTCGGTTGAGATCAGCCGCAAACCCTCGGGGCAGGGCACCGTGGTGCGCCTCGTGAAGCTCTTCACGCCCATGGCGGGCGTGAGCGCCTAGGGCTTCCCGGCGCCGGCTTGCCCGTTTGGCGGTGGACTTGAACGTCTGGGCTTTCTGGTGTCGGCTGGCCGTTTGCCAGCGGGCGTGAGCGTCTTGGCTTTTTGGTACTGGCCGGACTGTTTTGCCTCCGTCTCCCTAATGCCGGCCGCATTGTGGTCTTACGGCTTCGTGCCCTTTTCCGCTCCGTTCGCTTCCCCGCGACCGGCCCTATACGATTCGCGCTTTTGAGCCCTTGTGGAGAGCTGCCCAACGGGATTCGCGATATCGCCGCAGGTCAGAAGCGAATTTCAAAAAGTTTGGAATTCGCGCTTGCATAGGGGCGCCGTTTTCCGTATAGTACTTTCTCGCACGCGGACATGGCTCAGTTGGTAGAGCACCACCTTGCCAAGGTGGGGGTCGCGGGTTCGAACCCCGTTGTCCGCTCCATGAGATTGAGGGCCGGCCAAGGCGGCCGGCCTTTTTTCTGTGGCGACGTGGCCAAGTGGTAAGGCATGGGCCTGCAAAGCCCCTACCCCCAGTTCGAATCTGGGCGTCGCCTCCATAAGAGCAGGGCGGCTCGGGCAACCCCCGAGCCGCTAACTGACGCGGACATGGCTCAGTTGGTAGAGCACCACCTTGCCAAGGTGGGGGTCGCGGGTTCGAACCCCGTTGTCCGCTCCATGAGA
>CAVHKV010000135.1:0-5637 GCA_963636635.1 uncultured Bacteroidales bacterium | reverse complement strand
GGCTTTGAGGGCGTCACCATCACCGACGCCTTCAGCATGGACGCCATCAAGCAGAACTTCACCCCGTTCGACGCCGTGCGCAGGACCTTCCTGGCAGGCGCCGACATCGCGCTCATGCCGCTGCAGGTGCGTTGCAAGGACGACGTGGCCTCCATGGAGGAGCTGGTGTGCGCCCTCGTGGATTGCGACGAGCTTGCCGACGAGCGCCTGGACGAGTCCGTGACGCGCATCCTGGAGCTTAAGCAGCGCCGCGGCATCCTGGAACTTGCCACGGCCGGCGAGAACGTGGCCGGCGCGGGCGTTGGACACGACGAGGGCCTGCAGAAGGCGAACGAGACCGTTGGCTGCGATGACAACCGCGCCACCGAGCGCGAGGCCGCGGCCTGCGCCGTGACCGTGGTGCGCGGTGAGGGCCTGCTGCCCTTTGCGCCCGCCGCGCGCCAGAACGTGGTGCTGGTGGCCGCCACCGCCAACGAGCAGCCCGGCATGGAGCTTGCCATGAGGCGCCTTGTGGCGGAGGGCCACCTAGACGCCGGCGTGAACTACCAGTCCATGTGCTACGTTGGCGAGGACGAGAGCGCCGCGGCCGTGAAGGCCAGCGCCGATGCCGTCTGCGAGGCCGTTGCCGCGGCCGACTTTGCCATCGTGGTGTCCGAGATAAACAAGGGCACGCTCTCTTGCAACGAGCCCACCTACACGAGCGGCTACGTGTGCGCCCGCTCCATCGAGGCGGCGGCCGCCTCCGGCACCAAGCTGGCCGTCATGAGCATCGCCAAGCCCTATGACCTCGCGCTTTATGGCGAGGGCTGCGCGCTTGTGGCGGTCTATGGCAACAAGGGCATGGACCCCACCGAGGCCCTCGCTCCCGACCGCGCCTTTGGCCCTAACGTGCCCGCCGGCGTGGAGGCCATCTTTGGCGGACACAGCGTCTGCGGCAAGCTGCCGGTGGACGTCTACGCCGTGGTGGAAGGCGAGGACGGCAAGCCCGCCATCGACACCGCGCAGGTCGTCTATCCCTTCGGCACGGGGGAGACGTACTAGGGCTGGACAGCCGGGGACGATATGAGCCAAATCCTGTCAGATGCGTGTTTGATTTGGGTTAGTTCGCGCGGGTAGTTTCTGAGATTGTCGCGGCTGCGCCCGCCTTCCCCTTCCAGCATGGGAGGCGGAGGTGGGCGTATGGCTCAGGTTCGGCATAGGGGACGGTTCTCGCGAAAGGCTGCTCTGGGGGCGGTTGGTGCGGTTGTTGCTGCCGTGGCGCTTGGCGTGGGCGTGTATTTCTATGCCGCGCGTGGCAGCGTGGTCGTGGAGCGCTCGGGCGCTGTGTCTACTAACGATGATGTGGCTTCTTCTACCGATGCTGCCGCCCAGGCGGAAGGCGAAGCGGGGAATGCCACATCAGCCTCAACCGAGGCTATCGCAACAACCGTGCTTGCAAAGATTCTCGTTCACGTGGACGGTGCCGTGGCTGCGCCGGGCGTGTACGAGCTTGCCATGACAAACCCGCGCGTGAACGATGCCGTTGCGGCCGCCGGTGGCCTCACAGGCGAGGCCGACACCGGCTCCGTCAACCTTGCGGCCATAGTCACCGATGGCTCCAAGGTGCACATTCCTGCTCAAGGCGAGGAGGTCTCGCAAGATTCGTCGTCATCAGTGGTCTCGAGCGGCTCGGGAACGTCCTCAGGCTCATCTTCGGGAGGACTGGTGAACATCAACACCGCAACGGCAGACGAGCTCGATGCCCTGCCGGGCGTTGGCCCCTCCACGGCCGCAGCCATTGTGGACGACCGCGAGCGCAACGGCCCCTTCTCCAGCCCCGAAGACCTTATGCGCGTGAGCGGCATAGGAGAGAAGAAGTTTGCCAAGCTCCAGGGGGGCATCTGTGTCTAGGACGCTGGGCTGCGGTTTATTGAATATCGCGGCTAGCTGTCGGTCTGACGCGAATGCGTTTCCTGGCCCCTCTGAGGCTTTCGTCTGGCTCCGCAGCGCCTTGCAAACTTTGTGCCCGGCAATCTCTAAGCCCACTGGCGCGGATTCCGAAGGGCAGAGTCCGCAAGTGCCCAACGATGTCGAGTGGCCATGGGAGAAGCTGCCGGACTACCCGGAGCGCCCCTATGTGCCGCCGACTCTCTGGGTCATGTTCGCGTTGATTGTTGCCGAGAGCCTGGTACTCAAGCGAGTTATAAGCGCACGGGCAGCATTGGTAGCTTTGACGACCATGTTCGTGCTGACCGCTCTCATTGCTGCGGCTCTATGGTTTGCCGGCAAGGCACGCGGCAATGAAGGCGGCTCCCACGTGCGGCCTTGTAAGAGAGGGCTTCAGTGTGGTGCATTTCCGTTTGCTAGCGCCTGCGAAGGCGAAGGTCACATAGATTACGGCAACCGCTTTGAGTCCGTGGCTGTTATGGGTGGGTCGTCTCTGCCTCAAAGGGGTTACCTTGCCCCTGAACTTCATGCCCTCGGTATTGCGGCAATGGCCATCGCCTGCCTTGCAGTCGGCGTTTGGCTTTCTGGCCGTGCCCTCGAACGAACCGATGCGGCTTCCGAGGCGCTTTCCCACGTAAGCGTTTCGGCCTGTGAGCTCGAGGTTATTTCGGATGCGAGCCAGACGCAGACGGGGTGGATGTGTCGGGCACGGGTGTGCGGTCCGGGCGTGTCGGGCGCAAAGGTGTGGCTTACGAGCGATGAACACCTTACCTATGGCGAACGCCTGCGTGCCATCGGGCGTTTTACGGCCAACGGTGATGACGAGTGGGGCGTAAACTGCGCAGCCTCGGGCCTTGCGGGCAAGATTCGCGTGGTGAGGATTGTCGAGCGGGCTGACCCCACTGGGGCGCTTGGGCTGCTTTGCCACATCCGCGAGGCGTGCCTTGCCCGCATTGCTCCCGAAAGCTCGGACTCCGCAGCGCTGCTCGCAGGCCTAGCGCTTGGAGAGCGAACCGAGGCCAAGGCCCGCGGTGTTCAGGACAGTTTTGCCAAGGTAGGCCTTTCGCACCTCATCGCGGTCTCGGGAAGCCACTTGGCCGTGGTGGCCGCGCTGATGGAATCCATGCTTCTTGCTGCGGGCTTGGGGCCAAAGGGTCGTGCGGTGGCCATTGCCCTGCTTTGCGGCGTATATGTGCTGCTCTGCGGCGCCCCGGCCTCGGCCATTCGCGCTTGGGTGATGCTTCTGGCTGCGAGAGGAGGCAAGCTCCTGGGCAGGCGTGCCCATGCGCCTTCGGGCGTGGCCTTGGCTGGCATTGCCATGTGCTTGCTCAGCCCCAGCTGCGCCACGGAGCTTGGCTTCAGACTCAGCGTGGCGTCCGTGTGCGCGCTTGCGCTCTTCTCCCGCTACGGCGAGGCCGTGCTCGCGAGGCTCAGCCTGGCACCCCTCTGCCGGCGCGTGGTAAAGGCCGTGTGGCGCGGACGCATTCCAACTTCCGTGTGGCGTGCGAGCTCGGGCGCCATGAGAACCATCCGATCCACGCTTGCGGCCTCCCTCGTCTGCCAGCTGGCCACGTGGGCGGAGAGCGCGGCGGCGTTCGGCCAGCTCTCCTTGGCGGGGCCGCTCGCCAACCTTGTGGTGGGGCCACTCTTCTCGCCGGTTGTGACGCTTGGCGTGGTGGCATGCGCCCTGAGCTGGGCTCCGTTGGTGGGGAAGGTGCTGCTGTGGTTGGCCAAGCTCGGTTGCGCCTTCGTGCTCTTGCTCGTGAACCTGCTTGCCCGGTTTCCCTTCGCCTGCGTCCCGGCCAGCATCGCCGACGGGTGGCGCGTTGTGCCTCTGCTTGCTGCGGCGGTGCTGCTCCTTGCCTGGCCCAAGCCAACAAGGCGTCGCCTGCGCCTTGGCCTAGCAGGCGCCTGCGGCGTTGTTTCCTTGCTGGTTGCCAAGGTCGTCCTTCTCGCACCTGCGAGCGTCACGGTGCTCGACGTTGGCCAGGGAGACGCCATCCTCGTGCGACAAGGCCCGCATGCCCTGCTCGTGGACACGGGCCCTGAAGGCGCCGTGACCGAGGCGCTCGCGCGCAACAACGTCTACTGGCTTGACGCCGTGGTCCTCACGCACCAGCACGATGACCACACGGGCGGCATCGCCGACCTTGCCGGCCTCGTCCCCTGCGGCTCCGTGTTCGTCGGTGACGGCGTCTCGGATGACCTCGGCCAGACGCTTACGGCGGAGGTGGAGCAGCTGAGCGGCTCTGTGGTGGGCGAGCTCGAGTGCGGGGACGTCCTGCGCATCGGGGACTTCACCCTCACCTGCCTGTGGCCGCAAGGGGAGACCGACGGCTCGGAGAACGAGGATTCCCTCTGCCTGCTGCTCACCTACAACGCGGGCGGCCGTTCCCTGCGCATGCTGCTTACGGGAGACGCCGAGTCCCAGGTCCTGGAAGACGTGGCGCCGGCGGCCGGTGACATCGACGTGCTCAAGGTTGGCCACCATGGCTCCAAGGTCTCCATCACCGCCGAGGAGGCCGTCGAGCTCAAGGCCGAGGTGGCCGTGGCAAGTGCGGGGGAGGGCAACTCCTACGGCCATCCCACGAGCGAGTGCGTTGAGGTGCTGGAAGATTCCGGCAGTCTCTTCCTATGCACGAAAGACGTCGGCGACGTACGCCTCGAGCCGGATGCGGCCGGCGTTCGCGTTCGGTGCCAGCGCGCCGAGCAGCTACAATCTTTGCCCGAGTGAATTTGGAGTGGAAGGGTTGGCCATGGCAACAGATACGGCGCTACTGCCGGCGTACCTCGTGGTGGGGACGGACGAGCTCAAGCGCGAGACCGCCGTCTCGCGGCTGCGCTCCCACGTGCCCGCGGACATGGCCGACTTCAACCTGGACGAGGTCCACGGCTCTTCGCTTGAGGACGCCGACGCGCTGCTTTCCTCGGTTCAGATGATGCCGTTCTGCGCGGACTTCCGCCTGGTCATCCTCCATGAGGCGGACAAGCTTTCCAAGCCCGTCTCCGAGGCGCTCGTGGGCTACCTCGCAGACCCCAACCCCTCCTGCGTTCTCTGCCTGGAAGCCGAGAAGCTCGCCAAGAACGCGCGGCTCTACAAGGCCGTGGCCAAGGTGGGCGCCAAGGCCGTGGTGGACTGCTCGCCCATGAAGCGCTGGGACCTGCCGCCCTATGTGACCAAGCTCGCCGCCAAGCACGGCGCCAGCATGGACGCGGCGGCGGCCGAGGAGCTCGTGAATCGCTGCGGCGAGTCCACCGTCATGTTGGACAACCAGGTGGCTACGCTTGTGGAGCTGCTGGGGCCGGGCGCCCGCATCACCAAGGCCGACGTTGAGGCCAACGTGGCGCAGACCGCCGAGGTGAGCCCCTGGGCCTTTGCCGACGCCGTGTGCGAGCGCAAGGCCGCACGCGCCATGGAGCTGTTGAACCTCATGCAGAACCCCTCGCTCGTCTTTCTTCACAGCGTACTGGTGGGCAGGCTGCGCGAGCTCGTCTGCGCCCGCTCCCTGGCGGCCCGCGGCGCGAGCGGCCAACTTGCTGGCGAGCTCAAGCGCGCCCCCTGGCAGGTCAAGAACCACGTGGCATGGTCGCGCCGCTTTGCGGACGGCGAGCTTGAGGCCCTGCTCGCACAAGCGGCCGCCTGCGAGCGAGCCCTCAAAGGCAGCGCCGACTCCGAAACCGCCTTCACCCAATTCGTCCTAGCCATCGCCA
>CAVHKV010000134.1:0-5660 GCA_963636635.1 uncultured Bacteroidales bacterium | reverse complement strand
CTCGCGAACCGCGTCGTAGACGTCTCGGTAGAAGTTGCGGATGAGGTGGGGCGGCACGCCCTCCACAACGTGGAAGCCCTTGCGTGTGCGTGCCCGCAGCTCGTCCACCGGCTGGATGCCCATGAAGTTGGAGCGCGCCTCGTAGCGCGCGGCAAGCGCGGCGGCCACCTCGATGACGGCGTTGCGCAAGCTCTCCGCCTCGCCGAAGAAGCTCGTGGGAGAGAGCGGGTCCTGGCCCGGCGTGAGCGCGATGTCCAGAAGCACGTCCAGCCCCGCGGCCTGCGCCCAGTCAAAGGCGAGGTCCACGTAGCGCAGGCAGCCAGCGGAAGGCCCCGCGAGCGGACCGGCGTCGCCAAAGACGAACCAGGGCACCTGCAGGCGCACGGCGTCGTAGCCGCGCGAGGCGATGCGGGCGAAGTCCTGCTCGCCGATGAACTCCTCGCGATGGGCAGCGAGCATGCGCTCGTAGCGGGCGGGCTCCACGGCCTCGGCAAGCTCGAGCTCGTCAAAGGCGCCCGTGCCGGCGAAGAGCGACGGGGTGACCCAGGGCTCGAGCACAAGCCAGCCCGAGATGTTCACGCCATGAAAGACGCGCCTGGCGCCCCCGCCCGCACCGCTCGCGCGGAACCTCTTGCCTGCCATGTGTCCTCCTCGCACGGCTTGCCAACCTGCCCGGCAGCGACCCCGCTAGCCAAGCTCCTTTAAGCCATGGTACAGCTGCCAATACTGTCCGTGCTCGGCAAGCAGTTCCTCGTGCGTGCCGCGCTCCACGATTCTGCCGTGCTCCAGCACCATGATGGCGTTGGCGTTTCTCACCGTGGAGAGGCGGTGCGCGATGACGAACACCGTGCGTCCGGCCATGAGGGCGTCCATGCCGCGCTCGATGAGGGCCTCGGTGCGCGTGTCCACCGAACTCGTGGCCTCGTCCAGGATGAGCACGGGCGGGTCTGCCACGGCGGCGCGGGCGATGGCGATGAGCTGGCGCTGGCCGGCCGAGAGGTTGGCGCCGTCGCTCGTCACCATCGTGTCGTAGCCGTGGGGCAAGCGCGAGATGAAGCCGTCTGCGTTGGCCGTCCTGGCGGCGGCGCGCACCTCCTCGTCGGTGGCGTCGAGCTTGCCGAAGCGGATGTTGTCGGCGATGGTGCCGCTGAACAGGTGGGTGTCTTGCAAGACGATGCCCAGGCTGTGGCGCAGGCTCGCCTTCTCGATGTCGCGCACGTCGATGCCGTCGTAGGTGATGGTGCCGCCGTTGACCTCGTAGAAGCGGTTGATGAGGTTGGTGATGGTGGTCTTGCCCGCGCCCGTGGAGCCCACGAAGGCGATCTTCTGGCCCGGCTTGGCGTAGAGGGTGAGGTTGGCGAGCACCTTCTTCTCGGGCCTGTAGCCAAAGGTCACGTCGCAGAAGCGGACGTCGCCCGCAAGCGGCGTGGTGGCGCCGTCGCCGTCCACCCACTCCCAGCTCTCATGCGCGCCCTCTCCCCTGTGCTCGAGGCGCACCGCGCCCTCGTCCACCTCGGGCTTAAGGTCCATGGCGGAGAAGATGCGCTCCGCTCCGGCCAAAGCGCCGAGCAGGAAGTTGCCGAGCTGCGTCACCTGGTTGAAGGGCATGGCCGCCTGACGAACAAACACGAGGTAGCTGGCAAGGCTGCCCATGTCGGTGAGGCCGTTTGCGGCCAGGATGGAGCCCAGCACGGCCACGATGGCGTAGTTGGTGTAGGTCATGGCCACGGTGATGGGCACCATCGTGGCGGCATAGGTCTGGGCCGCCGTGCCGCTCGCGCGCAGCTCCTCGTTGAGGGCACGGAACTCGGCGATGTTGGCGTCCTCGTGGTTGTAGGCCTGGACCACCTTCTGGCCCTCGCACATCTCCTGCGCGTAGCCGTCGAGCTCGCCCAGGCGGCGCTGCGCCTTGCCAAAGAAGGCCGAGCTACGCCTGCCGGCCAGGCGCACGTAGGCGATGAGCGCCACGTCGCAGGCAACGGTGACGACGGTGAGGCGCCAGTCGAGCACAAAGAGCAGCACGGTGGTGCCAAAGGCTTGGATGGCGGCCTGGATCACGTTGGCGAAGCTGTTGTTGAGCGCCTCGGAGACCGTGTCGACGTCGTTGGTGAAGTAGCTCATGACGTCGCCGGTGCGCGTGCCGTCAAAGAAGGAGACGGGCAGGCCCTGCAGGTGGGCGAAGAGGTCGGCGCGGATCTTTGAGACCACGCGCTGGGCGGCGCCCACCATGGCCTGGGTGTAGCCCAGGGCGCAGGACGCGCCAACGACGTAGATGACCGCCGCGGCGGTGACGCCCCTCGTGAAGCCGGAGACGTCGCCCGAGGCGAGGCAGTTCACCACGGGCTTGATCATGTAGGTGCCGGCCAGCTGGCAGAGGGCGCAGACGCTCGCGAGCACGCCCACGGCAAGCAGGGTCTTGCGCGCCCCGCCCATGTAGGCGAGCAGGCGGCTGGTGGTCCGCTTGAGGTTCTGCGGCTTCTTGAAGCCGCTCTTGGTGGTGAACGCTGCCATTACTCCTCCTCCCCGCTCGCGACCTGCGTGCGATAGAGCTCCTGGTAGATGGGGTCGCTGGCGAGCAGCTCGGCCGGCGTGCCGACGGCGTGCACCCGCCCCTCCTCCAAGATCACGACCGCGTCGGCGTCCTGCACCGAGGCGATGCGCTGGGCCACGATGAACTTGGTGACGTCGGTGAGGCTCGCGAGGCCCTCGCGGATGCGCGCGTCGGTTGCCATGTCCACCGCGCTCGTGGAGTCGTCGAAGATGATGACCTTGGGGTGGCCCACCAAGGCGCGCGCGATGCAGAGGCGCTGGCGCTGACCGCCGGAGACGCCCGCGCCGCCGTGGCCCAGGTCGGCGTCGAGCCCGCCGATGCGGTCGAGGAACTCGTCGGCGCAGGCGAGCCTGCAGGCCTCGAGCAACTCCTCATCCGTGGCGTTGGCGTTTCCCCACAGCAGGTTCTCGCGCACGGTCCCGGTGAACAAGACGCAGGTCTGGGGCACGAGCGTCACCGCGGCGCGCAGGGCGTGCAGGTCGTACTCGCGCACGTCGCGCCCGCCCACGAGCACCTGGCCCTCGCTGGCGTCATAGAGGCGCGGCAGCAGCGAGACGAGCGAGCTCTTGCCCGAGCCGGTGCCGCCCAAGACGCCCACAGTGGAGCCGGCGGGGAACGTGAGGCAGATGTCCTCGAGCACATTGGCAGCGGCATCGGCGCTGTACTTGAAGCCCACGTGGCGCAACTCCACGGACGAGTCCGCCACAACGTCGGCCGCCTTTTCCGGTGCCTCGATGGTGGGCTGCTCGTCCAAGACCTCGCTCACGCGCTCCACGCTCGCAAAGGCACGGGTGAGCAGCAAGAATACGTTGCTGATCATCATGAGGGAGTTGGTGATCTGCAGCACGTAGCTCATGAAGCCCGTGAGCTCGCCCACCGTGAGCTCGCCGTTCAAGATCATGCGGCCGCCCAGCGCCATCACGAGGATGTCGATGGTGTACATCACGGTCTGGAAGAGCGGCAGGTTGAGCACCGCGCCGCGGAAGGTGCGCGTGGAGGTGGCGCTGAGCTCGTCGTTCACCTGGCCGAAGCGCTGCTCCACCCACTCGCCGCGCACGAAGGCCTTGACGGCGCGGATGGCGGTGGCGCTTTCCTGCACCACCTCGTTCAGGCGGTCCATCACGGTCTGCAGAAGGCGGTAGAGCGGCGCCACGTGGCGCACGATGAGCACGAGCGCCACGGCCAAAAGCGGCAGCATCACAAAGAAGATGCAGGCCAGACGGGCGTTCAGCAGGCTCGCGAGCACGAGCCCCGCGCTGAACATCACCGGCCCTCGCATCATGGGCCTGAAGCCGTTCATCACGGCGTTCTGGATCACCGTGACGTCGGTGGTCATGCGCGTCACGAGCGACGAGGTGTCGAACTTGTCGATGTTCTGGTACGAGAAGCCCTGGATGGCCACGAACTCGGCGTCGCGCAGGTTGGCGCCGAGGCCCATGGCCGAGCGGGCCGAGAAGCGCGAGAAGGCCATGCCGAAGAGCATCGCCGTCACGCCGCAGCCGAGCATCTCGGCGCCGGTGAGCCACACGTGGGAAAGGTCGTGGCCAACGATACCCTGGTCGATGAGGCCGGCGGTGAGGAAGGGGATCAGCAGCTCGAGCGTTCCCTCAAACAGCATGCAGACGGCGGCCAGCACGAAGTCGCGCTTGTAGGAGCCGAGGTAGCGCCACAGAAGGCGGACTTCACTCATGGGCGGCCTCCTTCTCAGCGGCTTTGCCGGGCTTGGGCTTGGCAAGCTTCTCGGGCTTCCCCGCCTTCGTATCCGCGCCAGGCTCAGCGGGCATCTGGGGCGCGGCGGCGTCCGGCTTGGGCTCGGCCCCTTTCTCAAGCTGCGACGTCTTGCCGGTCTGGCCCTTCTCCTCGGCGCACTTGGCCACGAGGTTCACTCGCGCGCGCTCGAGGTAGTCCATGAACTGCTCGCGCTCTGTTGCGCTGAAGCCGGCGAGCATGGCCTCGTCCACCTCGTGGCAACGCTCGTCCCAGGGGAGCACGCAGGCCTGGCCCGCCTCGGTGAGCTCGGTCTTCTTGGTGCGGCGGTCGGCCGGGTTGGCGCTCGTGGTCACGAAGCCGTTCTTCTCGAGCGCGTCGAGGATGCGGCAGACCTGCGCCGGGTCCATGGAGAGGTAGTCGGCAATCTCTCGCTGGGTGGCGCTGCCCATCACGGCGAGGTAGGAAATGACGCGCGGCTGGCCCGTGGTGAGCCCGAGCGTTGAGCGGAAGGGCTTGAGCAGCGCCTTTTGCGCCTGCAGGGCGCGCACGAGCGCCATGTGGGCGTCTACGAGCGAATAGCCCTCGCCCACCTTTGGCATCTTGGACATGCAAACTCCTTGACTTGTCAATCATTGACCTTGCAAGAGAATAGGCACTTTTGTTGAGATGTCAACGAAAAACTGGCTTGCCTCAAATAAGGCACGAGCGCATCCTTAACGCATCCGAGACGCGAGAAGGGGCAAACCATGACCGAGCACAGGCCGATGAGGCGCAATAAACGCGAGCTTACGAACCCAGAGGACCTACTGGGTGTAGTGAAGAAGGCAACCGTCGTGCGCGTCGGATTTGCCGACGAGGAAGGCGTGGCAGTCTTTCCGCTCAACTACGGTTTTGACTGGGACGCAAACGGCGAGAAGCCTGCGCTCACGCTGTGGCTGCACGGTGCCAACGAGGGCCGCAAGGTCGATGCCTGGCGCAATAAAACGCAGGTAGCCATAGAGATTGACGTTGAGGTTGGCGTCACCACCGGCACCTACTCCTGCGCCTACTCCTATGCCTACGAGAGCCTCATGGGAGTCGGCGTCATCGCCCCCGTGACGGATGGAGAGGAGAAGCTCCACGGCCTCACCCGCATCATGGAGCACATGGCCCCCGGCGCGCCCGTCCACTTCTCCGAGGAAGGCATCGAGCGCGTGGCCGTCTGGCGCATCGACGTCACGCGCCTCACCGGCAAGCGCCGCGAGGCGCAGGCCTAACGAGGGCATGGCCAAGCGCAAACGAAGGCGTTAAGGACAGGGCGCCCGCCCGCGGCACAAGACACAGCCGCGGCGGGCGCCTTTTTCAGAGGCTTCGTGAGTTCGTGTGGGTAGGGGTCACGCCGCCTCGCGGCACGGCAGCG
>CAVHKV010000133.1:0-5678 GCA_963636635.1 uncultured Bacteroidales bacterium | reverse complement strand
GGGCCGGCGAAGTTCATCATGTCCATGGTGACCTGGTACTTGGGGTAGAACACGTCCATGTAGTTCTCGCCCGAGACCTCCTCGTCGTAGAGGCCGTACCACACGTCGGTGTAGATGAAGTCGGCGCCCTTGATGCACTCGATGTCGTCGGAGATCACGACGGAGCCGCCGGAGACCTTGCAGTTCTCCTCGGCGATGGCCATCATCTGCTTGCCGAACTCGGCGCGCTCCTCGGCGGTGCCGACGTGCAGGCCGCCGTCGGGGACCTGGTGACCCTTGGGGCCGTACTGCACGAACTTCATGCCGACCTTGGAGGCGATGAACATGAGGGAGACGCAGACCTGGGTGGCGTCGCCGATGAAGGCCAGGGTGCAGTCCTCGATCTTCTTGCCCTCGGGGAGGTTCTCGAGCATGGTCATGAGGTCGCCCATCTCCTGGGTGGGGTGGTTGAACTCAGACATGCCGTTGATGACGGGCACGGCGGAGCCGGCGGCGAGGCCGACGACGTCCTTGTGACGGTCGACGCGGGCCATCATGATGTCGAGCAGGCTGCCCATGACGCGGGCGGTGTCGCCGAGGGACTCGTGGCCGCCGAGCTGGATGGTGCCCGGGCCGTAGAACTGGGCGTGGCCGCCGAGGTCGGTCATAGCGGTCTCGAAGGAAAGACGGGTGCGGGTGGAGACCTGCTGGAAGATCATGCCGAGGCTCTTGTTGCGCAGCAGGTGCGGATAGTAGCCGTCGACCTTGATGGCCTTCTTCATAGCGAGGCCGAGGTCCTCGATGGCCATGATCTGCTCTTTGGTGAAGTCATTGGTGTCGATGAAGTCCTTGGGCAGTGCCATGTTGCTTCCTTTCCGCCGGAGCTGGCCGGCTGCGTCTCGCGCAGGGTTCCCCCGCGCTCCTCACGGCGTCCCCATTGACGCCGCTCGATTCCATGACATGACTTTGCGCCCGTCGGCCAGCCGCGCCCAGACCAAGCCGGGTTTACTGACCGCTCACCGAACGTCAACCTCAGTAAACCGTCTCTACGCAGGCAGTTTGCCGCTTGAGGGCCTACCGGTAAACGGTTACGGTAGACCCCGATACGCCCTTGGGGCAACCCGGGTACCTGCACCAACCGGCTCCGTTTAGTTGGCAGGCAACGGTGTGATTCGTTCGATTCTTGACACTTTGCGCCGCTCTCGTAAAAATGCGGCCGTGGCGAAGGGGGCTTCGCCTTCCTTACTTCGTGTGCGGCAAAGGGGGCTTTGCCGCATTGGGAAAGAGGGGCCATGGGTTCGGTCATTTTCTTCTGGTACACGATGCTGGTTCTTGCCCTTTGCTTTGGCACGGCCTGCATCTCCGCCTTTGCGTACGCCTCGTCGGGACGCAAGACGTTGCTGTTCCTCGCGGCGCTCTTCCTTGTGTATGCGTTCGAGACCTCAACCGTCTTCTTCAACGAGTTCGTGAACCAGAGCGTCCTCACGACAACCGCGGGTTATTACGACATCGACCACCTGTGGCTACGGACCGTGCTTGGCACCGCGGCGCAGGCCTGCACGCAGCTGGCCGCCGCCTCCCTTTTGAGGGAGACGAAGTACCACCGCACCATACTTATATGTGTCGCCTTCTTCGCGGCGAGCATCCTTGCGGGCATCTTTGTGCCCGAAGGCGGACTGCGCCAGTTCGTCTACTACACGCTGAGGCAGGTCGGCTTTGCCGGTGTCCTCGTATACCTGGCCATCTCCTGCCACTCTACGCAGGACCAGGGCCTGCGCGAACGTCTGCTGAAGTACCGCCGCGCCTACATCGTCTTCTGGGCGCTCGTCTGCTGCGTGGTGCTCGAGGACCTGGTCGTCACCACCTTCGTGCATGTAGAGAACAACCCCAGCTGGATGATCCTGTTCCTCTCCGAGCGCAACTTCTGCGAGAACATCCTGGCCGCCTTCATGGCCTATCTCACCATTCGCTACGCCCTGCGGCTGCTCTCCATCCGCATCCAGCAGGCGCCCACGCTCGAGAAGGTCGACGACCTGGAGGAGCGCGTGAAGGAGCAGATGGAGTTGTTCGCCAGCACCCACAACCTCTCCGAGCGCGAGTCCCAGGTGTTGGCGCTGGTGGTGCTCGGCAGCTCAAACCAGCAGATCGCCACCAAGCTCTACCTCGCCGAGGGCACCGTGAAGAAGCACGTCCACAACATCATGGTGAAGACCGGCACCAAGGACCGCGAGTCGCTCACCCTGCGCTTCTGGAGGGGGTAAGGCGAGTAGAACATCCGGGCCGCGCAACTCGGACGAGGCAGACATCCACCGTTGGAATTGGGCGAGCTGACGCATTCGAACTTCGCCACGCCCGTCTTGTTCCACCTCATCCCGAAGACGCCGCATAGCCCATCCCACTCCCCTGCCAAGAATCTAGTCCACCTCGCCCCCGCATCCGGGGCATCTGGGGGCGCTAGAGCCGATGCCCAAACCCAGCCGAATCCCCACTCCCGCTCACCGCTGAAATGCCGCCGTTCGCGCTGAGGCGGCTTCTGACGGGCATTTGGGCTCGTTTTGCCGTTTGTGCAGCTAAGCTATGCCGTCAACACGTTTAAACCAGCCCTAAACCCCAATAAACCGATGTGCCGCAAGGGAGCAAAAGGCAGCTCCCTATCATCCTTCCCGGAAAGCCGCGCGCTCCCCGTCGCGCGCGGCGAAGACAAGCGGGCGCGCCCGCTGGGACGGAGGGACATATGAACGCATCGAACGAGTCGCAGGAGCCGCAAGGGGGCCTCACCACGGACAGCCCCAGCGCGGCGGATGCGGCGACCGCAGGCGGCAACGCCGAAGCCCAGGCCGGCATCGTCGCAGAGGCTGGCACGGCCAATGAAGCCACCGCAGCTGACGAGAGCCAGGCCGGACAGGAGCGAATCCTCGGCACCGCACCGGTGGCCACGCTGTTCGGGCGCTACGCGCTCACCACGCTCGTGGGCTACCTCGCGCAGATCGTCATGGTGATTCTCGAGGGCCTGGTGATTGGCCAGGGCCTCGGGGCCGCGGGCCTCGCCTGCATCACCGTGGTGCTACCGCTCGAGCTGCTCAACCTCGCCCTTGGCGGCGCGCTTGGCTCGGGCACCTCCTCGCTCGTGGGCGAGCTGCGCGGCGCCGGTGACGAAGCCGGCGCGCAGAAGGCCTTCTCGCAGGGCTTTTGGCTCACCGCCTACCTGGTGACCGCCCTTTCCGCCCTCATCTGGATCAACGCCGCCCAAGTGGCCGAGCTGCTCGGCGCCACGGGCGATTTGGCCGGCGACGTCACGCGCTTCATCCGCACGCTCATGCTGCTCTACCCGTTCTGCTCGCTCGGCCAGCTGCTCATGGCCTGCCTGCGCACCGACGAGAAGCCCCACGTCGCGAGCGCCATCACGGTGGCGTCCTCGGCCCTCAGCTTCCTATGCCTGTTCACCACCGTCATCGTGCTCAAGCTCGGCTTTGGCGCCACGGGCCTCTACTTTGGCCTCTCCACCGCCCTGTGGTTCACGGCCATCATCTACATGAACGGCAGCCGTCACAGCGGCCTGCGCGTCACCCTCTCCGAGATGCGCCTCTCGCCCGAGATTGCCAAGACCATCCTGCGCCGCGGCGTCCCGCTGTTCGGCGTGCAGGCAGCGAGCCTCGTCTACACCACCGTCATCAACAACTACCTGGGCTCCCTTGGCGGAGACGGCGACCTGGCCGCGTTCTCGGTCATCAATGGCTACGTCATCTACCTGCTCGACATGGCCTGCCTCGCCTCCACCATGGGCCTCGCGCCCATCGCGAGCTACAACGCCGGCGCGGGCAAGCCCAAGCGCCTCATCTCGCTGTTGCGCGTGAGCATGGGTGGCACGGTGGTGGCGCTGGCCGTGGTGGTTGGCATCGTCATGGCCGCCGCCGAGCCCGTCTCGGCCTTCTTCCTGGGCGCCGACGCCTCCGACGCCGCGCTTTTGGCCCTCACGGTCTCGCACTTCCTGCCCATCCTCATCGCGGCGCCGCTGGGCTTCTCGGCCCAGGTCGCCTCGGCCTACTTCCAGGCCGTCGGGCGCGAGGGCATCTCCACGGTGCTCTCCGTGAGCCGCTACCTCATCTTTGCGGTGCCGCTCATCGTTGTCCTCTCCGTGCCCTTTGGCATCGAGGGCGTCTGGTGGGCCCAGCCCGTCGCCGACGTGCTCGCCGCGGCCCTCTCCCTCTTCTTCTGCGTGAGGGAGGCAAGGAGCCTCCGCGCGCAGGCATAAGAGAGCAGCAGCATCTATGACAAAGGGAGCGCCAGCCGATGCTGACGCTCCCTTTCGTTTGGCATCTCTAAACGATGCTTAGGCCAAGGCGGCCTCGATGGCGGCGTTGAAGTAGGGCAGGTCGTCCGGGCAACGGCTCGTGATGAGCGTCTGGCCGTCGGAGTCATCGACGTGGGCTTCCTCGTCAACCCACGCAAAGCCGCCGTTCTCCATGTCGATGCGGTTGAACTCGCAGCTCGTCACGGTCTTGCCGGCGGCCACGCCGGCGTTCACGAGCAGCCACGGGCCGTGGCAGATGCAGGCCACGACCTTCTTGGCCTCCATGAACTCACGCATGATGCGGTGGGCCTCGGGGTTGATGCGCAGGCGGTCCATGTTCACGGTGCCGCCGGGCACGATGAGGACGTCAAAGCCCTCGGCGCCGGCCTCGGCCAGGGAGAGGTCGGGGACGATCTGCTGGGAGTCATAGCGATCGCCCGTGACGCAGTCGATGGGATTCTGGGCCGCGGCGATCTTCACCTCGGCGCCACGCTCGCGCAGGTACTCGACGGGCTGGAGCAGCTCGGGCTCCTCGGTGCCGTAGCCCTCGACGATGACGAGGGCGCTCTTGCCGGTAAGGTCAGCCATTCTTCTCCCCTTTTCTGGCGCAGCCGCGCCAACGGTTGTCCAACGGGCCTGAAGATAGCGGCAAGCCGGCTGTCCAACGCGCGGACTTCTGTAAGCGGGGACACTCTCTCGGCGGAGGTTTTTTGGCATCCGTACTGCAGGCATCTGCAACCCTAGGCACTCAACCGGCAGAGGACCCTGACGATGGAGGGCCGCGCTGAGCTGGCCGGCGATGACGTTCGGCTTGAGGGGCTTCAAACACGGTTATCCTGCCAATCCGGCCAAAGACGAACCCCAAGCCCGAACAGAAGGCAGCGCCCAGCAGCCAAACGCCAGGCTAGCTGCCCGCTACTCGACGCCGGTTTCGCTAAGGCCGGCACATCCACGGGCGACGACGGGGCTTCCGGCAAGGACGTCACGAAGACGGCGCAGCGCGTCGCAGGCCTCGTCCACGCTCGTGGTCGTGGCGTCCACGAGCAGGCGGCTCACGCCCGAGCGGGCAAGCTGCGACGCCTGGGGAACGAGGTCAACGGGTTCGTCGAGGTAGACGCGCGAGCGGCCGCGGGCGTCGGTGCGCACGGGCAAGCGGCGCTCGTCGATGTTCACGAGCCAATGCGCACGAGCCCGGTGCGGGCAAGCGGCGTGGTTGCGGTCGCAGTCATAGGCAACCTGCAGGGCGCAATGCTCGCAGGTCATGAGGCGGGGGCGCCCGAAGGCCACCACGCCAAGAGAGGGCATGGCCGCGCGGCCAGCATCGTACGCCCCGGCGGACGACGGCTCGCGCGTTTGCTCGCTCGCCTTGACGGGCGACACGGCATGCGCAAGCTCGCGCATCTCGGCA
>CAVHKV010000132.1:0-5687 GCA_963636635.1 uncultured Bacteroidales bacterium | reverse complement strand
TTGCTGAACATGGCTCGGTCCCGAGCGATGCTCAGGGTTCGTCTCGTCCGGTTCGTCCTGGCATGGTTGGGCTTTGCTTGCAGCGGCCGGAGGACCAGTTTGTGAGGCCGACGGTCTTGGAAGATGTTGCCTTGGCGCCGTTGAACCTTGGCGCGGGCGCGGATAAGGCGCTGGCCAAGGCTCGAGAGGCCCTGTCTTGGATTGGCGTGTCAGAGCGCCTCTGGAACGTCTCGCCCTGGAGCCTCTCTGGGGGAGAGGCGCGGCTTGCGGCCATCGCGGGTGCCGTGGCGCTCGATGCGCCGGCCATCGTCTTGGACGAGCCAACGGCAGGTCTTGATGTGGCCGCCTCTGAGCGTATCGCGTCGCTCGCACGTGAGCTTGCCGACCAGGGCAAAGCCGTGGTGGCTATCTCGCACGACTTGGGACTATGGCTGCCCGTTGCCGACGAAACCGTCCTGCTTAACGCTGGGCACGTTACATGGCGCGGCGCTGCCGCCTCGCTTCTCAAGGACTCCGTGCCGCTCGAGCAAGCTGGTCTCACGGTGCCTTCTCCCTATCGCATTCGCAAAGGTCTGGGGCAAGGTGAGGCATCGTGAAGTTGCGTCTCACTTCAAACCCGAGTTTCGTGGACTATTCGCTCTGTTGTATTGGCCCCAGCTGCGAATGGTGGGCGCTGGCGCTGCGCACTGGCTGCGGAGGCTGCGGGAGCATCGCGTTCAGGATCTTCACGTCAGCGCGGCCGTTGAGCGTGGTGAGGTCCTATGAGCGCTAAGCCTCTTCTCGGGTCGTATCGCTCGGGGACTTCGCTGTTGCACCGGCTTGACGCTCGGGTGAAGCTCGTCTGTCTGCTGGCTATGAGCGCGGCCATCCTTGCTACGGGGAACCTGCTGGTTCTGGCTGGCTTTGCGGTGCTCGTGCTTGTGTGTCTGCATATCTCCGGTGCCACCCCGCGTGAGCTTGCCTCGGCCTTGCGGCCGGCGGCGTTCTTGCTGCTCTTCGGCATCGTTGCCAACATGTTCGCCCCGGCCCAAGCGGCCGATGTCGCTTTTGGCACCGTCGGCATCTCGTTCGCCGGCCTTGTTCGCGGCGTCATCGTGGCCGTTCGCATGGTGGCGCTCATTGCGCTCTCGCTCGTGTTGTGCGCAACCACGAGCTCAACGGCGGTGGCAGACGCGCTCTGCGCGTTGCTTTCGCCCTTGGGAAAGCTCGGCGCGCCGGTGGACGACCTCTCCATGACGCTCTCACTCGTCCTGCGCTTTGTGCCGATGGCGGCCGAGGAGTTCGGTCGCGTTCGCGAGACCCAGCTCGCGCGAGGGGCCAACTTCTCCCAGGGCAACGTCGTCGTTCGCGTGAGGCGCTGGTGCGCCGCCCTGGTGCCGCTGGTTGTGGGGCTGTTCCGGCGCTCGGGCGAGGTGGCCTGCGCCATGCGCGAGCGCGGTTGGGGCGCAGGTCCCCGTACGCGCCTCTCGCGCAAGCTCGGCACCACCGATATCATGGTGCTCATTATCTGTCTGGCGGCCTGCCTTGCCGCCGTCCTGGCTTAGGAGGCCGTGTGTCACAGGGCTTGGAAGAACTGGATACCCCTCAGCTCGAAATCCTTCGCGCGCAGCGGCCGAGCATCGAGGACCGCGCGAGCGACCCGGCCTCGCTCGATGGCACGCTCGTGCTGCGCGTGGGCTATCGCGGGGCCGATTTTGCCGGCTTTGCGGCCCAGCCCACCCAGCGTACGGTGGCCGGTGAACTCACCCGTGCGTTCGAGACCCTGCTGCGCCGCCCGGTGGAGCTCACCTGCGCCGGCCGCACCGACGCCGGCGTCCACGCCCTCGCGCAATACGTGAGCTTCCCGGTGACGGCCGAGGAGCTCGGGCGTCCGGCCCATCGCCTCATGCATGGCCTCTCCGCCCTGCTGCCCGATGACATCTCGCCTTCCGCGCTCTACGTGGCGCCCAAGGGCTTCTCGGCTCGCTTTGACGCACGTTCCCGCAGCTACCGCTATCGCATCGTGAGCGGCGAGGGTCGCCCCGTGCTGGCTTGGGACCACAGCTGGTGGCTTCGTGCCCCGCTCGACGTGGAGGCCATGGACGCCGCGGCGGCCTGCCTGGTGGGCGAGCATGACTTCAAGAGCTTTTGCAAGGCCACCTCGGCCGAGGGCAAGCCCACGCACCGCTGCGTCATGAGCCTGGGCGTTTCTCGCGAGCGCGAGTGCGGCGAGGACGTCGTCTGCATCGACGTGGTGGGCAACGCCTTCCTCCACTCCATGGTCCGCACCATCACCGGCACGCTGGTGGAGGTCGGCCGCGGCCACCGCGACGCCGCTTGGGTTGCCGAGGCGCTCGCCGCCTGCGACCGCAAGGCGGCCGGCCCCTGTGCCCCGGCCAAGGGCCTCACCTTCGTAGGGGTAGACTATCCGCAAGAATTGCTCGCGCCCTGGCAGTAGCCGCGGCGCCGCGAGCCGAGTTGGCATACGGCGCCGGCCCCTTTCGGCCGCGGCGCAGATACGGGAGGCAACCATGTACGAGAGGCCCGACGTCCCCAAGGACAGCCCGCACCGCAACCTCATCGCCATCATCGTCCTGGCCGTCGTTGCCGTGGCCATGACCATGCTGGTTTCCTCGCTCTGGAAGCTCGCCAACACCAACTCGGCCATGGGCAGCAAGACGCTCGCCAAGGCCGTGAAGAGCACCAAGCCCTCCAGCGACACCATCAGCTCCTACGCCGAGGCCACTGGCCTCACCGCCACGGGCGACAGCATCGAGACCGTGCTGTTCGTCATCACGCCCGACTCCTCCGACGAGAGCGCCAGTGCGGTCTACCTCGCCATCATGAACGAGACGGCCGGCTCCACCAAGCTCGTGCAGTTCCAGAACGACGGCTGGCTGCAGGCGGGCGACCAGAACCTCACCCCGGTTGACTGGTACGCCCAGCAGGGCGCCTCGGGCCTGGCCTCGGCCATCAGCGCCTGCGCGGCCGTGCCGGTGAGCCACATCGTGGTGATGCAGGAGGGTGGCTGGAACTCGCTCATGACCGTGGCCAAGGAGGGCACGGCATCGCTGGCGAGCAAGAGCTCCGAGCTTGTTGAGGCCATCGAGGAGACCGACATGGACGTGAACGACCTCGTTGACGTGGCTCAGAAGGCCATCTCGGCCGGCGCCTCGGTGGACGAGATCGAGGTCGTCCCCATGAACGAGGCCTCCAACGAGGAAGGCACCACCTGGATGCAAGTGGATGCCACCCAGCTTGCAGTAACGGTCGGCACGCTGGCGTAGGGCTGGACTAGCCGCGCGAGCGCATGGACGCTGCTTGCTGCGCTTAACGCGCGGCTTAGTGGTTGTGCAGGCCGGAGCTTTGGCATGTGCCAGACGGGTGGACGTCTTCTGAACCTGTCTCGCTTGCGCGCGCGGGTTTTCGGAGTGCGGCCGCGTAGAGCCGTGCTCGAGAGCGTGATTTCCGCTTGCGGCTCTTAGCCCAAGCTTGGGCCTGCGCAAACTAATTCGAACGCTTCGGCTTGCTCCCAAAGAGAGGCGTCGTAACCCCAGTGGCTACGGCGCCTCTCGTCCAAAAGTCGGAAAATCCCGGTTGAGAATATCGGAAAATACCGAATGAAAAAGTCGGAAAAACCCGGTTGGAAATGTCGGAAAATACCGAACGTGCTGGTAGAAAGGCATATAATTCAAGCCAGATAATCTTGAAATCAAGGAGCTTGGCTTATGGGAACCGTTCGGCCAGAGGGATACCTTCCGCGAGTTGTTGACGCGCAGGTTGAGCAATATCTCCGCGTCTTCGGCGCGATTGAGATTGCAGGTGCCAAGTGGTGCGGCAAGACCTGGACGGCGCTCGAACACGCCTCAAGCGTTGTGTATGTTGACGAGGGCAGCAACACGGCCCTGGCCCGCGCCACCCCGTCGCTTATTTTGGAGGGCGAGAACCCCAGGGTCATCGACGAGTGGCAGCGCGCCCCGGGCATTTGGAACGCCGTGAAGCACGCGGTCGATCGCTCACGGGGGACGCGCGGCGCCTGGATTCTCACGGGCTCTTCCACCCCCTTGCTGGAGGACACGACTGAGCTCGACGAGCAGGCGCGTCACAGTGGCGCGGGGCGCATCGGCAGAATCCACATGTCGCCCATGACGCTGGCCGAGTCTGGCAATTCGAGCGCTGCCGTTTCCCTGGCCGGCTTGTTCAACGGGGAGTTCCAGGCCTGCGCGTGCGAGGGCGATGCCGCTTCTCTGGTTGAGCTTTGCTGTAGGGGAGGTTGGCCCGAGGCAATTGGCCTTTCCGCCAATGAGGCCCAGCTCGTTGCCCGCAACTACCTTCAGTCCGCATGGGCGGAGAGCATGCCGCGCATGCACAAGCGCCCGCAGACGGCCGAGCGCCTTGCCTTGTCGCTGGCTCGCAACCTTGGCCAGGCGGTTACCTACAAGACGCTCATCCAAGACATGTATGGCAGCGAGGAGGGGCCCGTTGGGGCGAGCTCCGACGAGACGATCGCCGACTATCTGGGTGCGCTAAAGAGGCTCTACCTCGTTGATGAAATCCACGGTTGGGTGCCCCAGGCGCGCTCTCCCAAACGACTCTCCATCAAGCCGAAGCGCTACCTCGCCGACCCCTCTCTGGCAATAGCACTTCTTGGTATGGGCCCCGATTCCCTCGTCGCTGA
This sequence comes from uncultured Bacteroidales bacterium, assembly GCA_963636635.1. Classification (GTDB taxonomy): domain Bacteria; phylum Actinomycetota; class Coriobacteriia; order Coriobacteriales; family Atopobiaceae; genus Parolsenella. The sequence continues at coordinate 1,030 of CAVHKV010000132.1, read as the reverse complement.
CTGGCAGACCTTTGGGCTGGTGTTCGAGAGCCTCGTCATTCGCGACCTGCAGGTATATGCGCGAGCGCTGGACGGAATTGGGATGTACCCGGTTCGCTACTACCGTGACGACACCGGGCTTGAGGCCGACGCGATCATTGAGCTTGCGGACGGCCGATGGGCCGCGTTTGAGGTCAAGGTCTCCGAGGACAAGGTTGAGGAGGGGCTCGCGAACCTCAGGAGGCTCAAGCGTAAGGTGTCCGGCGGCGCCAGCAGGGCGCGTGAGCCCGAGTTCGTTGCCGTGCTCGTCGGCGTATCCGACTACGCCCGAGAGGCCGGCGACCACGAATACGTCATCCCCATCCGCTCTCTTGGTGCATAAAACCCGGGCTCAAAACCACCGAGACCTCTTCGGCTAATCGAGGGTTACCGCCGGTTTGGTGGCCCTCGGTGAGGCCGCGGAAGCCTCATGCGCTAATATGGTGCGCTGCAGATTGTGAAAGTGGAGAGGGACTGAGCACATGCTAAGAGCTGCCGAAATGCTTCGGGGGGGGGGCTTCGTAGCCTTCCGCGTTGGATGCTGAAAGTCTTTGGTATCTATGTCGCGCTGACCCTTGCGTGTGCCGTCCTGGTTGCTCCGTTTGTTGACTATGCTTGCGACCATCACAACGTTGTTGACTACGATTTGCTGCTTTTCCTCGCGGCTCTCGTGGCCTGCGTTGTCGTGGTCGTCCTTTATTCATGCCTGCGGGGAATCGAGCTGAGCGCGCGGCGTTTCGCCTTCCTCTCCCTTGGGATGGGCCTGCTTTTGTTTGTGGGTCAGCTGTATCTTGAGGGTTCGTCCGGCTTTACCACTGGTTGGGATGCGGGAGCACTGACATCGGTGGGAGACCGGGCTCCAGGAGACGCCTCGTGGCTCGGTTCTTATTTTTCGGTCTACCCGAATCAGCTGTTTCTGTATGGCCTTTTTCATAAACTCACGACCCTTGCTTCGCTTATCGGAGCTGGGGTTACGAGCTACTGCTTTCTTGTGCGCTGCGGCTGTCTTTGT
>CAVHKV010000131.1:0-5743 GCA_963636635.1 uncultured Bacteroidales bacterium | reverse complement strand
TGGTGCAGGAAGCAGCGGAGATGATGTTGTCATCAGCGGTGAGCTGCTCGTGGTTGACGTTGTAGACGATGGTGGGCAGGTCGTTGCCGGCCGGAGCGGAGATGACGACCTTCTTGGCGCCAGCGTTGATGTGGGCCTGGGCCTTGTCCTTGCTGGTGTAGAAGCCGGTGCACTCAAGCACGACGTCGACGTCGAGGTCGCCCCAAGGCAGGTTGTTGGCGTCGGCCTCCTTGTAGATCTTAATCTCCTTGCCGTCGACGATGATGGAGTCCTCGGTGGACTCAACCTTGTGGTCGCGGCTGTAGTTGCCCTGCGTGGAGTCGTACTTCAGAAGGTAGGCGAGCATATCCGGGGAGGTGAGGTCGTTGATGGCGACGATCTCGGAACCCTCGTGGCCGAACATCTGACGGAAAGCCAGACGACCAATGCGGCCAAAGCCGTTGATAGCAACCTTAACTGCCATGCTTTCTCCTTTCGAAGACCCCACGGGCGCCCCTTGCGCCGTGCGGGCCACGTTGGAAACACCATAGGTGATAATACCGCTTCTGCGGTCAAGTTATGCGGTTAATGGAAAAGTTGGCGTAAGAAATAAGCCATCTACCTGCAAGTTGTCTATAGAACCCTAGACAGGTTATGAATCGCCGCACGTAGCGGGCGTGGCCGCGAGAGGCCCGATTTGTGACGAGCGCGTGAGCATCCGGCAGCAAGGCTTTGCTCTCCCCTAGCCACGCTGCGGGGCGCTGCTTTTGGTTGCGGCAGGTCAACTCGCGGCCGAAAGCTGAAAGAGGCGCGAGGCTTTGGCACGCGAGAGCGGAGCGGGCAACACCGGCGTCTGCGGAGAACAAGCAACGCTGGCGCCCTCGGACAAGCGAGGCGACTGGCACCGCCTCGCTCCCCTACTTATTTAGTAGTTGTTCCAGACGCAGGACGCGATGGTAGAGGGCGCTCTTGGAGAGCGGCGGTGTCATCTGGGCGCCGAGGTCTCTCAGGGAGAGGTCGGGATGGGCGCGCCTGGCCTGGCAGAACTGCAGAAGCGCGGGCGGCAGCTCGTCAAAGCCCACCTCGCGCTCCACGCGGTCGATGAGGGCGAGCTGGTCTGCGGCGGCGCCGGTGGAGCGCGCCTGGTTGGCAATCTCGGCGTTGACGCGGCGGTTGACGTCGTTCTTCACGGACTTCACCACGCGCACGTTCTCCACGCCGCGGGCGATCCTGTTGGCCCCGATAACAGTGAGTAGGCTCTTGATGTCGTCAAAGCTCTTGAGGTAGATGGCGTAGGTGCCGCGGCGGCGGTTGACGCGGGCCGTGATGTTCTCGTCGTCGAGCAGCTCCACGAGGTCATCGGCGAACTCCTCGCCGGTGACGGCAATCTCGAGGTGGAAGTCTCCGCGCGGATCTGCGATGAAGCCGCCGGCCATGAAGGCGCCGCGCAGGTAGGCCGCGCGGCAGCAGGGCCGCGCCACCACGCGGGCGGCGATGCCGTTGGAAAGGCCGCGCCCCAAAACGAGCACGCCCATGCGAATAAGCGCCTGCTCAAGGCCCTTTTGCTCGGGAATCTCGATGAGGTAGTTGCGCGTCTTGTGCAGGTTGGAGCGGCGCACGGTAAGCGAGGTCTCCAGGTCGAACACCTGGCGCGCGAGGCGGATGACCGTGCGGGCCACCGCGCCCGTCTCTGTGGAGACGCGGATGGAGTAGGCGCCCGAACCGTGGAACGAAAGGGCACCGCAGACGCGCACGATGGCCGCGAGCTCGGCCACGTCGCACTCCTCGCAGCTCCCCTTGATGCGGGCGAGCTCGTCTTTTACCTCGGCGGTGAACGACATCGCTAGCTCGTCCTCACGTTGGCAAGGGCGAGGTCGCGGTGCGAGAGGCTCACGTGGTAGCCGCTCTTCTCGAGGTAGGCGGCCGTGGAGTTGGCGATGGCAACGCTTCTGTGCTGGCCGCCCGTGCAGCCCACCGCGATGGAGAGGTGGCTTTTGCCCTCGGCCACGTAGCCGGGCATGGCGACGTCGAGCAGGTTGTACCAGGCGTCGAGGAACTTCTCGGTGGTGGGGTTGTTGAGCACGAAGTCGCTCACGACCTTGTCGTTGCCGGTGAGCGTGCGCATCTGCGGGTCATAGAAGGGGTTGGGCAGGAAGCGCACGTCGATCATGAGGTCGGCCTCAACCGGCATGCCGTGCTTGAAGCCGAACGAGAAGACGCTCACCTCCATGAGCTGCTGGTCCGTGAGCTCGGAGAAGGTGCGGCGAATGCGCGTGCGCAGATCGCGCACGGAGATGTGGCTCGTGTCGATGACGAGGTCTGAGGCCTCGCGCACGCTCTGGAGCTGCTCGCGCTCGCGCTTGATGGCGCTTTCCAGCGACTCGCCGGGCGCGGCCAGCGGGTGGCGGCGGCGGTTCTCGTCATAGCGGCGCATGAGGACCTCGTCGCTCGTGTCCAGGAACAGGACCTTGCAGGAAAGCTCGTGCTCGCGCAGCTGGGCAAGCGAGTCCGCAATCTCGTCGAACAGGCCCTGGGAGCGCAGGTCGCAGGTGACGGCAAGGTGGCGGCCCACGCCGGTGTTGATGCCCACGAGGCCGGCGAGCTGCAGGATGAGGCGCGGGGGCAGGTTGTCGATGCAGAAGTAGCCCATGTCCTCAAAGATGTGCATGGCCTGGGTGCGGCCCGAGCCGCTCATGCCCGTGATGACCACGATGTCGGGCACGCGGGCGGCCATCTCGGCCGAGCGCATCTTGAGGCCCTGGCCGCTCGCGGACTCGGGCGTGGCCTGGCGAGAGGCACTTGCCTCGGCCGCCTGCAGCAGCCGCGAGCGCGTCTCGTCAGTGCGAGTCGCCGTGGCGGCGCCATCGGACGTAGCGACGGCGGTACCAGCAGAGGCGGCCTCGACATCAGTAGAAGCGAGAGCTTCGGGAGTCGCATCGGCCAAAGCGGCGTTGGCGCAAGCCACGACATCGGCAACGCCGGTCTCGGCAGCGCTCTGCACCTCAACGACCTTCTCGGGCGCCTTGCCCTCGTTCTCGTTGCCCATGGCCACTCCTCTCGTCAACTCCCAAGAGTATACAAGCAAGCCACGGACAATAAGCCGCCCCAACTTCCCTCGCGCTGCAGCCGCAAAGCCATGCCTCACGACAGCGCAACCGAGAGGACTGGCTCGTCAAAAACGTCGAGCCCACTAAATTGCCTGCCTCAGCACCGGACTAAAGCGGCAGAAGCGAAGCGGTCCCAGCCGCCGAAGCCGCTCCCCAAACGCAGTGCTCAATTACGCCCCGCGCGCGATGTATCCAGTTAGCGTCTTGTTCCGTACTCTAGAGTACGGTACTCTAGAGTACGGTACTCTAGGGTACGGTACTCTAGGGTACGGTACTCAGGAGTACGGAACAGTAGATATCCGTACTCAGGAGTACGTCATCAATCACAAAGGTACAAACGGCTCTGGGAGGCCACTATGTTCGTCGGTCGTGAAGAGGAGCTCGCCGCGCTCGAGCAGATGTACGAGAAGAGCGACTTCCAGATGGCGGTCATCTACGGTCGCAGGCGCGTTGGCAAGACCTCGCTCATCGACGAGTTCGTCAAGGACAAGCGCACGCTCTACTTCACGGCGCAGCAAAAGACCTCGCGCCAGAACCTCGAGCTGTTCAGCGCGGCCGCCTACGCGGCCTTTGACATGCCCGCAAGCCTGCCGTCCTTCTCCACCTGGAACGACGCCCTGGCCTTTGTGGTGCAGCAGGCCGGCGAGCTGGACAAGGAGCAGCCCCTCGTCTTCGTCTTTGACGAGTTCCCCTATGCGGCCGAGGCCGACGCCTCCCTGGCCTCGGTGCTGCAGACGGCCATCGACCACGGCTTCAAGCAGACGCGCACGCGCATCATCCTGTGCGGAAGCAACGAGGGCTTCATGGAAAGCGAGGTCCTTGGCAGCAAGAGCCCGCTCTACGGCCGCCGCACCATGCAGATGCGCCTCTCCCCCTTCGACTACCTCGATGCGGCGCGCATGCTGCCAGAGGCAAAGCCCGCAGAGCTCGTGGCCTACTACGCCACCTTCGGAGGAACCCCCTACTACCTCTCGCAGATTGACACGAGCAAGTCCTACGAGGAGAACGTCTCGGACCTCTTCTTCAACCGCCTCGGCATGCTCTACGAGGAGCCGCTCATGCTGCTTCGACAGGAGCTCCACGAGCCGGCGAGCTACAACTCCATCCTCGACGCGATCGGCTCGGGCGCCACGGCCCCGACTCGCATCGCCGAGAAGGCCGGCGTCAACCCAAACTCGGTGGGCAAGTACCTCAAGACGCTCGCGTCCCTCGGCATCGTCGAGAAGGCAAGCCCCCTAGGCGCAGGGTCTGCCAAGTCCTCCATCTGGAAGTTCAAGGATCCCTTCTTTGCCTATTGGTACCGTTTCGTGAGCGGCTACCTCGGCACCATCGAGGAGGGCGCCGGCCGTGCGGTTGCGCCCTACGCCACCTCGGGCCAGGTCTTCGACACCTATGTTGGCAAGCAGTTCGAGACCATCTGCCTGCAGTGGGTGCGCCGCGAGAGCATCGCCGGGCGGCTCCCCTTTGCCGCCCTCGAGTTTGGGCAGTGGTGGGGCACCGACCCGCGCGAGCGTGAAGAGGTGGACATCGACGTCGTGGCCACCAACAAGATCGAGCGCGAGCTGCTCGTCGGCGAATGCAAGTGGAGAAACTCCCTTGACGAGAGCACGGCCATCAAGACGCTCGAGGAGCGAAGCGAGCTGCTGCGCGGCTACTCGAGGCGCCACTTCGTCCTCTTCTCAAAGAAGGAAGGGAGCGACGGCACGAAGGCCAAGGCCGCCGAAAGAGGCGACCTGTTGCTCGTAAGCGCCAAAGACCTCTACGCCGAGCTCGGACGATAGACACAGCAAGGCGCCCGTAGCCGCTACAGCTACGGGCGCCTTTTTCGTGATGCCGTTAGTCCAGGTCGGCGCCGTTGGAGGCGATGACCTTCTTGTACCAGTAGAAGCTCTTCTTGCGGCTACGGGCGTAGGTGCCGTTGCCGTCGTCGTCGAGGTCCACGTAGATGAAGCCGTAGCGCTTGCTCATCTGGCAGGTGGACATGCTCACCAGGTCGATGCAGCCCCAGGGCGTGTAGCCCATGACGTCCACGCCCTCCTCGATGGCGGCGCCGATAGCCTGGATGTGGCTGCGGAAGTAGTCGATGCGGTAGCCGTCGTTGATGGAGCCGTCCTCCTCCACCTTGTCGTAGGCGCCCAGGCCGTTCTCGACCACGAACAGCGGCTTGTGGTAGCGGTCGGCCATGCTCATGTAGTAGGAGAAGGAGACGAAGTCCACCGGATACTGCTTGAGGATGGCCTCGTCGCCCTGGCCAAACTCCACATGGATGCCCTTGCGCTCCCAGTACTTGAGGACGTGGGCGGGGCACTCGCCAAAGACCTGGACGTCGGAGTAGAAGTAGTTGTCGCGGTTGTCCTTCTGCGCGAGCAGCATGTTCTTGGGGTTGCAGTTCTCCGGATAGGTGAGCGTGCGCGTCACCATGCAGCCCATCAGCGCGCCGGGCACCATCTCGTGCAGGTACTTGGTGGCAAGGGCGCTGGCCACGAACTGGTTGTGGACGCACTGGTAGATGAGCTCCTCGCACTTCTCGGCCGGGTAGCGGTCGCAGCAGACGCCGATGGTGGTCCAGGGGTGGCGGAAGACGGAGTCGATCTCGTTGGCGCCGTTAGGCAAGGGCGGCGGGGCCGGTGGACACCAGGCAAACGCGACGGCACGCC
>CAVHKV010000130.1:0-5745 GCA_963636635.1 uncultured Bacteroidales bacterium | reverse complement strand
TGCGAGGCATTTTTTCCGTTGCTTGCTTGCCTGTCTATGGGCTGTTCCGGACTATGCGGTCAGCTTGATGCTCTTGCTCATCTTGTGACTAGGCGCTCGTGGCGTCTGAGCTCGCGTCCGATGACGCATCGCTCGTGTTGCCGGAAGAGTTCTGGTCGCCGGGCGCGCCGCCGGGGCCACCCATCTGGCCGCCCTGCTCGCCGCCTGCTCCCGGTCCGCCGTTCTGCCCGCCCATTCCGTTCACATCGCTATAGGTGACTTCGTCCATGGTTACCTCTACGGTCTGGCTACCGTTCGAGACCGTGTAGGTTGCGCCCTGGGTGAGACCGGCACAGCTGATGACGGCGCAGGCGTAGGACTTGGTGGCCGTGTGGCTTGCGAGCACATTGCCGTCGGCGTCGCTCAGCGTAACGGTGGTGCCCGCCTCGCCGGAGAGGCTCACGAGCATCACGCCCTGGTCGCCCGCAGCGTCAAGGCTCTGGGCCATGCCGGTGGAGCCGAGCGCGACGATGGTGCCGCCGGAGATGGAGCCGGTACCCGCGTAGTCAAGCGCGCCGTCGCCGTTGCCGGTGGGACCGTCAACATAGACCTCGCCGTCGCTGATGAGCAGCTCGCCGTTGGAGTCGATGCCGTCGCCCTCGGCGCTGATGGTGGTCACGCCGCCGCAGATGTAGACGTAAGCCGTCTCGTCGTTCTCGTCCATGCCGCCGCCCATATCGCCGCCGTTGGGCGCTTGTCCGCCCATATCGCCGTTGGGAGCTTGGCCGTCTGCACCGGGGCCGTTGCCGTCGGCGGGCGCGCCGGGGTCTTGGCCCTCAGAGTTGGAGGAATCGCTCGAATTGCCGTCGGAATCAGAGCCTTCCGAGCCGTTGGGTGCCCCGTTGCCGGCCTCGTCGCCGCTCGGCTTCTCGGGCGGGGTGTTGCCGTCCGTGGAACTGTCACCGCCCTGGCCGTTGCCTTGGCCTTGCGGCGCCTCGCCTGTGGGCGGCTCCATATTGCCCTGCGGGGCCTGGCCATTTGCGTCCGTGCCGTCCGTGCTGGGCGTTTGCGGAGCATCGCCCTGCTCGGCCTCGTCGCTCTCGGCCCCCTCGTTCGAGTCGTCGGCGCCTGAGCCGTTGATGCCGTCGTCGCTCGCCACCACGTCAACGTCGCCGCCGGCGATGGTGACCGTGGCACCCTCGAGGCCCTCGTAGCTCTGGGTCACGTTGACCGTGCCGCCAACGATCACGAGGTCAGAGTCGCTGTGCATGCCGTCGTCGCCGGCCGCGAGCGTCCAGGAGCCGTCGTTCACGGCCATGTCTCCCTTGGCCTGCAGGGCGTCCACCGCGGCCGTGACGCTGACCGTGCCGCTCACGAGCGTGAGGTCGTCCTTGGAGACGACGCCGTGGCCGCAGGCGCTCGAGACGCTCAGGCTTCCGCTGCCGTTGATGGTGAGGTCGTCGTGGCTCCACACCGCGCCGTCGAGGTTGTGGTCGTCCTCGGCCTCGTCCTCGCCGGTGCTGGAGATGGCGTTGGCGGTGCCGTCTGCCAGGGTGAGGAAGACCTTGTCGGCGTTGCGGACGTAGAGCGCGCAGGCCCCGCTCGTGCTGATGGACGCGCCGGCCAGCACAAGCTGCACCTTCTCGCCGTCGGCGTCCACCACGAGGCGCCCGTCGGTCAGGCTGCCGGACACGATGTAGGTGCCTGCCTTGGTGATGGTGACGGTGGAGCCGTCAACTTCCACGCCGTTGCCCGTGGCGGCAGAGCCGCTGTCGGCCAGCGTGATGGTGGTCGCCTCGCTCTCGTCATAGCTCGTATCGAGGTCGCGCTTGGAGAAGAGCGACGCCAGGTCGATGTCGCCGGGCGTCCTCGCCGAGCTCGCTTCCTCGGCGGCCTCGGTCGTAGCGTTGCTGCCAGAGGTGCTCGCGCAGCCCACAAGAGGGGAGAGGGCGAGCAGCCCGGCCAGCCCCAGCGTGACGCACCTGCGCGTGGCAAGCCCCGCGATCGCGCTCACGCCCTTGCGTGTTTCGTGGTTCTCTATCGCACCCTCGTCCTTTCGCGAGGTGCGGCTAGCGAATACGTCCAAAGCCCCGCGTGTCTTGGCGCTCCTGCCGAGCTCAGAGTCATTCCTAACATGGCTATTCATGGTTCCCCTCGCTTTCCTAATGCCGTGCATTTCGGCCTCGCCGCTCTTCGCGAGATTGGTGCCAAAGCCCGCGTTGCCATTCCTTTCGGGCTCTTTATCGCCATCGCGTGTCAATGAACCCCTAAAGCTCATCGCGGCTCACCTCCTTGTGGGCGAGGACTACCTCGAGGTTGCCGTTGTAGCAGCGGACCTCGTCTATGAGGGCCTTCCTGTCGGCGCCGGGCATCATCGTGAGGTCGTAGGTGAGCTTGTAGAGGCTGCCCATGCCGGCGGTCTTCACGCAGGCGAGCTCGTATTTGCTGGCGTATTTTGCGAGCACGTGGTCGAACATCCCATAAAAGTCCAGGTCCTCCGGCACGGTCACGCGCAGGGTCACCTCGTTCTCCACGGAAGGCGAGGGCATCAGCACCTGCATGCCGGCCAGCACCGCGCCGATGACGAGCAGCACAACGAGCGCTAGCGTGAGGTACTCCATGCCGGTGGCCAGGCCCTCGCACATGGCAAGGAAGATGAAGCTGATGTCGCGCGCCGAGCCCGGCATGCTGCGGAACCTCACGAGCGAGAAGGCGCCCATGACGGCCACGCCGGCGCCCACGCTGCCGTTCACGAGGGCGATGACCACGCAGACGATGGCCGGCAGCACCACCAGGGCGTGCTTGAGGCTCCTGGAGCCGTCCTTGTTAAGCCCGTAGATGGCGGCAAGTCCCGCGCCGATCGCCAGGGAGAATGCGATGCAGATGACGAGCGAGGTCATGTCGAGGGCCTCGTAGGTATCGAACAGGATTGACTCAAGCATGGGTGCTCCTTTGCGTCCTTAGCCTTGCGGCGGTTCCGTACTTTGACCAGCTGGCCTGCCTCAGATTCAGCTCGCCCATGGCCTGGGTGAGCCACAGCGGCATGGCGCGCGAGGTCTTTATCTCGAGGATGGAGATGCCCTCGTCCAAGATCTGCTCGGCGCTGCCGTAGAGCTCGGCGTCGAGCCTGGGCGCCTCCCAGCTCATGCGCACGCGCCGGTCGAAGGTGAGGCGCAGATCGCGGTTGTTTCGCTCGTAGAGGGCTACGCGGTCGTAGGCGAGGTAGCAGGCCGGCGCCAGGCCCTCGTAGCGGGCCGCGGCGCAGGCGAGCTCTCGCTCTATCTGGCCCTTGGCCGCAACATTGCCGGCAAGAAGGCCCTGCGCCTCGGCCAGGCTGCGGGTGGAGCGGCGCTTGTACACCACGCCTTTGCACTTCTTCTTGAGCTCAACGAACACCGTCTCGCCGGGGGCCGCCTGGCCGTAGGCACGCAGGCGCAGCTTCTCCTTGTAGGCGGGGTGCTCGCTCGAGCGGCGCGCGAGGATGAGGGTGGGCGTGTCGTAGTAGAGGCTGCGCACGGTGGAGGCGCCGTGCTCGTCTCCCACGAGGTGGCTGCCCACTCGTGTGAGCAGCTCGTTGCGCTCGGCATCGGTGAGCAGGTATTTCACCTCGCGTCTCTCAAAGGTGAGCTGTGGGGCTGTCATAATCGCTCCTTTCAGGTTGGTTCCCATGGTGGCTTGGAAACCTGAAAGGACGCTTTGTGCGAGGCCGCGCGCGGCCGGTCTCTACGGACTCACGATGACCCTTTTGGCTAGCTGAAAGCCTGGGTATTCATAGCGTAGCCGTGGGGGATTTTGGTCGATGCCGCGCTTGGAACTGGCGATTGCGCTTTGCCGCGCCGCCAGGCAGCCCAATCCGTTAGCCTGTTGCGGCGGAATGGCCACACGCATCCGTCCGTTCTCCGACGTGCACCCGCGGAACCGCGCGTTCCGCGCGCCGCGTGCCCGCTAACGCCGCATTTATGTAGTCCTCGTGCCAGGGCATTTGCTGTGGTACTATTCGTCAGGTTGTTCGTAGGTACCCCTCACTTGGACGCCCGCTCCACCGGCGGCGATCCCAGTTTGGGGCGAATGCAAGAAAGAAAGGTGTTTCAGCATGACCATTTCCAAGGAGCGCAAGGCCGAGCTCGTCAAGGAGTTTGGCAAGAACGAGCACGACTCCGGCTCTGCCGAGGTCCAGGTCGCCATCCTCACCGACCGTATCAAGGAGCTCACCGAGCACATGAAGTCCCACAAGAAGGACTTCCACACCCGCCGCGGCCTGCTCATGCTCGTCGGTAAGCGTCGTCGTCTCCTCTCCTACATCAAGAAGAACGACATCAACAACTACCGTCAGCTCATTGCCAAGCTCGGCATCCGCGACAACATCCAGTAAGCGGGACCTACGGGGCGCCTCGGGCGCCCCTTTTCATATAAGGTGCCCAAAGGTCTGGGCACGGCGGGCTTGCGCGTAGGCGCCAGACCAAGCGGGGAGGGGACAGGCCCCTTGCCCGAGAGCCCGCAGACGGCCCGTCTGCAATGTGGCAGGCGGAGATAAGGGAAATAGAAATGACCAAGGTTACCCACGAGTTTGACCTCTACGGCAAGCACTACGTGCTCGAGACCGGCGAGCTGGCCAAGCAGGCCACCGGCGCCGTCCTCGTCAAGCAGGGCGACTCCACGGTGCTCGTCACCGCCGTCGTCTCCAAGGAGCGCAAGGACTACGACTTCTTCCCCCTCACGGTGGACTTCATCGAGAAGATGTACTCCGTGGGCCGCATCCCCGGCGGCTACCTCAAGCGTGAGGCCCGTCCTTCCGAGAAGGCCACCCTCACCGCCCGCATGATCGACCGTCCGCTGCGCCCGTCCTTCCCGGCCGGCTTCCGCAACGAGGTCCAGGTCGTCGCCACCTCTCTGGTGGCCGACCAGGTGAACCCCGTGGACACCATCTGCATCATGGCCGCCAGCGCCGCCTTCACCGTCGGCGGCGTGCCCTTCGAGGGTCCGCTGGCTTGCGTGCGCATCGGTCGCGACCCCGAGACCGGCGAGTTCATCGTGAACCCCACCTACGAGGAGCGCGACGCCTCCGACCTCGACCTCGAGCTCGCCGGCTCCGATTCCTTCATCTCCATGCTCGAGGCCTCCGCTGACGAGATCAGCGAGGAGGACATGCTCGCCGCCATGGCCTTTGGCCAGGAGGCCATCGCCGCCTTCTGCGCCGAGCAGAAGAAGTTCTTCGCCAAGTACGAGGAGGCCAACGGCGCCATCCAGCTTCGCGAGTACGTCTACGACGAGCCCAACGACTACGTCCACGAGAAGGTCTTCGTCCACTTCGCCGAGATGGAGGCCGCCCTCAAGGACGCCGACAAGCTCTCCCGCATCGGCAAGGCCGAGGCCCTGAAGGCCGCCATCAAGGCCGAGTTCACCCCCGAGGAGCAGGCCGAGTTCAGCCGTGAGATCCCCGTGGAGCTCAAGAGCCTCGAGAAGCACGCCATGCGCAACATGGTGGTCGAGACCGGCGAGCGCGTTGACGGCCGTGCCGCCGACGAGATCCGCCCGCTCATGGTCAAGCCCGACTACCTGCCGCTGGTCCACGGCTCCGGCCTCTTCCAGCGCGGCCAGACCCAGGTGCTCTCCGTCTGCACCCTCGGCATGCTCAACGAGTGGCAGCGCCTCGACACCATCGAGCCGGTCGACGGCAAGCGCTACATCCACCACTACAACTTCCCGCCGTACTGCACCGGCGAGACCGGCCGCATGGGCAGCCCCAAGCGCCGCGAGATCGGCCAC
>CAVHKV010000129.1:3813-5765 GCA_963636635.1 uncultured Bacteroidales bacterium | reverse complement strand
GTGCCCACCATCGGCTTTGGCCCCGGCCCCTACAAGCTCGCCCACATGACCAACGAGCACACCCCGCTCGACGAGGTGCAGAAGGCCTTCGAGATCTACACCCAGCTCATCGCCAACCTGTAGGGTTTGGACGAGCGCGGGTCCAACTAATGCGAGGCCGCGCGGCGTCCGGCATGCCTGCGCGATGACCGCTCAAGCAAATGTGCCCATGCGAGTGCCTGGCTCGAACGAGGCGTACCAGGCCTTTCCAGTGCCACGCCAACAAAGCTCGCTTCATGCGGACATGCGCCCCGCGCGAGCGCTCGACTCAAACGAAGCGCACCAAGCCTTCCCAGCGCCGCCCACAACGACAGCCTCGTTGTGGGCGGCGTTTTGCTTGGGGCGTGAGAGGCATCTGAGCCGCCGTCTCGTACGGGCAACAATCCCACGGTTTAGATACCGGGTGATGGTTTTAACCGGCCTACCTGCTGAATCTTGTGTCTAACTCAAGCAAATGGTGGACCGCCCTAGCGAGCAGACCAGATAAAAGCAAAGGAAACCCTTGTCTAGCAGGGGTGATATGGTTTTCCAGGTAGGTCCACAGCGACTGATTATCACCCGTTATCTAAACCGTTAGAGGCAACAAAAAGGTACCCGCGGGGAAATCCCCCACGGGCACCCTAAGCGTTGTTGCTGCTAATCCCTACAGCTGGCTGGTGAGGCCGCCGTCAACGTAGAGGGTCTGGCCGGTGCAGTAGGTGTTGGCCTCGCTCGCGAACATGAGCATCTGGGGCACGAGCTCGGAGGGCTCGGCAAAGCGCTTGAGCACCGTGCGGTTCTTGAGCACGAGCGAGCCCTCGGCCTCGAGCGCGTCGTGGGTCATCTCGGTGTCAAAGACGCCCGGCGCGATGGCGTTCACCAGGACGCCGGCGGGCGCAAGCTCGGCGGCAAGCGCGCGGGTGACCTGCAGCACGCCGCCCTTCGCGGCAAAGTAGCCAATCTGCATGGCGCCGGCCTGGATGGCGCCGACGGAGGCGATGTTCACCACGCGGCCGTAGTTCTGCTCGCGGAACAGCGGAGCCACCTCGCGCGTCATGAGGAACACGCTGGTGAGGTCGGTGGCGATGACCTTGCTCCACTGCTCGGTGGTGTGGTCCTCGAGCGGGCCATACTCGCAGACGCCGGCGTTGTTGATGAGGACGTCAACGCGGCCGTACTCCTCCTTGACGGTGGCGACGGCGGCCTTGATGGACTCCTCGTCAGAGACGTCGCAAGCAACGGGCAGGCAGCGCGCGCCAAGGGCGCGGCACTTCTCGGCGACGTCGGCCAGACGGTCCGTGCGGCGGGCAAGAATCGCGAGGTCAGCGCCCTGCTCGGCCAGGCCGAGCGCAAAGGCCGTGCCTAGGCCCGAGGACGCTCCGGTGACGACGGCGACGCGGCCCTTGAATCCAAGATCAAACATGCTTCCTCCTCCGGTCGGGAACAACTCTCCCAAGCTTCGCACAACCCGGACCAAGCCAAGCGCATGCATCCGCCAATGGCGTTGGTTACTCAGCCTCGGCGGGGAGCTCGGAGCCGCAGTGGCAGCAGCGGGTGGCGCCGGGCTTGACCTCCTCCAGGCAGAAGGGGCAGGTGGGGGCTGCGGGGGCCTCCTCGGCGGCCTCGTCGCCAACGAGCTTCTCGCCCAGCTTCTTGGCCTTGTTCACGAACCTGATGAGCAAGAAGACGATGAGGGCCACGATGAGGAAGTTGATGACGGCGCCAAAGAACTTGCCAAAGTCAATCTCGGTGCCGGGAATCACCAGGCTCGAGACGGTCTCGGTGCCGCCGCCGGTGATGAACTTGATGAGCGGCGTGATGATGCTGTCGGTGAGGGCGGTGACGATGGAGGTGAACGCGCCGCCGATGATGACGCCGACGGCCATGTCCATCACGCTGCCACGGTCGATGAACTCGCGGAACTCCTTGAGAAA
>CAVHKV010000129.1:0-3299 GCA_963636635.1 uncultured Bacteroidales bacterium | reverse complement strand
GTGCTCGAGGGCGGCGGCATGCGCGGCATCTTCACGGCCGGCGTGCTCGACGTCCTCATGGAGCACGGCGTCTACGGCTTCGACACGGTCTGGGGCACCTCGGCCGGCGCAGTCAACGCGGCGAGCTTCCTCTCTCACCAGCAGGGCCGCTACATGCGAGAGACGCTCGCCTTCCGCGACGACGACCGCTTCATGAGCTTCAAGTCCTTCGCCAAGACTGGCGACCTCACCGGCGGCGACTTCCTCTATCACACCATCCAAGACGAGCTGGACCCCTTCGACTACGAGACCTTTGCCCAGCGCCGCAGCCGCTACATGGTGGTGGCCACCAACGTCGTCTTTGGCACGCCGGCATACCTCGAGGTAAAGAGCCTTCCCGAAGACGTGGACAAGGTCCGCGCCTCGGCCTCCCTGCCCGTCATCACTCACATCGTGGAGATTGACGGTGGCCGCTACCTGGACGGTGGCACCGCAGATTCCGTGCCCGTGGAGCGCGCGCTCGAGGAGGGCGCCGAGAACCTCGTCGTGGTGCTCACCCAGCATCGCGAGTACCAGAAGAAGGGCGGCTACGAGCTCCAGGCCCTGGCCGATGCCCGCTATTCGGAGTTCCCCTACTATTGCGAGGCCCTGCGCAGCCGCGCCGAGCGCTACAACGAGCAGCGCGAGCACATCTGGGAGCTGGAGCGCCAGGGCAAGGCCGTGGTCATCGCCCCGCCCGAGCCCGTGCCCTTTGGCAGCACCTCGGGCTTTACCGGCGAGAACCTCCTCAAGCTCTACCTCCAGGGCCGCACCCAAGCCACCGAGGCCCTCGACGCCATCCGCTCCTTCGGAGCTTAGGCGCATTTGCCCATATGGATGGGGCGCCACGTACGTGGTAGCCCGTATTCGCGCGCCTAGCACTGACTGGGATTTGGCCCGCTTGCTCGATGAAGGGCGAGCGGGTTAGCTGTTTCGCTGGGCCTGGGAGCCGGGAGGGTCATTTGGCCCGACTGGCGTGCGCATACATATATGTATTGGAACGGAACGGCCTTCTCAAATGCCGCCGCGGGCGTTCGGATGAGTCCGAGACGTGTTCGGATGACCTTGGGAATCGTCGCCCAATAAAAACTTGTGCGGATAGCTTGAACTTTGCGAACCATGCGCTACAATTTCAAAGCTTCTTTTGCGCAGCCCCGTAACCTCGCATAAGAACAAAGCAACACGTATCCACACGGAGGAGTCAAATGAAGTCGACTCAGTACGCCAAGCCCGGAGAGGTCACCCGCAATTGGGTCCTCATCGATGCTGAGGGCGCCACGCTCGGCCGTCTCGCCACGAAGGCTGCCATGATCCTTCGCGGCAAGAACAAGCCGCAGTACACCCCCCACACCGACACGGGCGACTTCGTCGTCATCATCAACGCCGATAAGGTCCAGCTTACCGGTGTCAAGGCCGACAGCAAGCGCTACTGGCGCTACAGCGGTTGGCTGGGCGGCATGAAGTTCGAGAGCTTCAAGGAGGCCATGGAGAAGCACCCCGAGCGCGTCGTCGAGCACGCGATCAAGGGCATGCTCCCCAAGTCCACCCTCGGCCGTCAGCAGTTCACCAAGCTTAAGGTCTACGCTGGCCCCGAGCACCCGCACGCCGCCCAGAACCCCGTCCAGATCGATTGGAGGGCCTAACCAATGGCTGACAACACCGCTGTCTACTATGGCACCGGCCGCCGCAAGGAGGCTGTCGCCCGCGTCCGCCTCGTCCCCGGCACCGGCAAGGTCACCGTCAACGGCCGCGACGCCCTGAACTACTTTGGCCGTCAGCAGCTCGTCGACGACGCCACCGCGCCCTTCAAGGTCACGGACACCGTCGAGCACTTTGACGTCATCGCCCTCTGCGATGGCGGCGGCATCACCGGCCAGGCCGGCGCCCTTCGTCTCGGCATCTCCCGCGCCCTCCTCGAGGCCGGCGAGTACCGCGCCGAGCTCAAGAAGGCTGGCTTCCTCACCCGTGACGCCCGCGCCGTCGAGCGCAAGAAGTGCGGCCTGAAGAAGGCCCGCAAGCGCCCGCAGTTCTCCAAGCGCTAAGCTTCGAGCATATATGCCTTCAAAGGACCCGTCGGATTCCGGCGGGCCCTTTTCTTGTATATAGGCGAGTTGTCCATTTGGAATCCGCCTGTCTCACGTGGGCCTAATCCGTGTTGGCGCAAGCCGAGAGAGAGGTTCACCGTTGGTTGCTCATATACGGTGGCCAAACTGAACATCGCTTGCCACTGAATTGGCTCGAGCCCGGCAAGCGCCTTACGATGAGGCATTGGAGAAGCCCGCGTATCAACTGGTAAGAGATTGCCATCTACGTGTTATGCGTTATTGAGGGGAGACTTATCCGTGATAGAGACCAAGCGACTGGTGCTGAGAAACTGGCGAGAGAGCGATGCGGAAAGGCTCTATCAACTTGCGTCCGATCCGTTGGTGGGACCTGCTTGCGGCTGGGCACCACATCGCAGCGCTGAGGAAAGCCGCAGCTTGATAATGGACGGGCCTCTCAACAATCCCGAAAGCTACGCCATCCGTCTCAAGACAACGGAGGAGATAATCGGCAGCATCAGCCTTAAATCCGCGTCTGAGAACTTTGATATAGCGGCAGAGGGCGAGCTTGAGGTTGGCTATTGGTTGGGCAGCAGCTATTGGAATCACGGCTATGCGTCGGAAGCTCTTGATGCCATGGCCTCTCGCGCGTTCAACGATCTGGGATGCCCCGTTCTCTGGTGCGGCTTCTTTGAGGGCAACGAACGCTCAAAGCGCTGCATGGAAAAGCGTGGCTTTACCTACGCTAAGAGCATCCCAGCCTTTGAGCGTCCTCTCCTAGGCGATACCGTCAAGGCCTATTTCTATTGCCTTCGGGCCGATGGGCCGCGTTAGGCATCACCGTAAGGCGAGGAAACTAACGGCTTAAGCACGTTCAGGTGCTCATCAACTTCAAGGGGAAGGGGCCTGCTAAGCCAGCGGGCTCCTTCCCATATATAGACGCTGGCATGAGCCCGTCCCTTTTGTGCCCGTCGCGCCATGCGCAGCCCTATGTGTGACCATATACGCGGAAGCGGCCGAGCCGGCCGTCGGGCTCACCTCCATATGCGGACGCCCGCCACCCCGTCCCCGAGCGCGGGAAGCGCGCCGGAGGGCGCCCCGCGCTCCCTTGTGCCCCTCGCGCGCCTCGCCCACGACATCTCGTGGCCGCCGGCGCGCCGTCGCGGCGAGTTGTGCACGCCTTGTGGAGACGCCCGCGAGGCGTTGCGGGGAGGGGCGGGGGAGCGTATATTACTTCCT
>CAVHKV010000128.1:0-5934 GCA_963636635.1 uncultured Bacteroidales bacterium | reverse complement strand
CCCCGCGCCAGGTCATGGTCTACGAGGCCCTCGGCGCCCCCGTGCCCACCTTCGCCCACATCTCCATGATTCTGGGCGCTGACGGCAAGAAGCTCTCCAAGCGCCACGGCGCCACCTCGGTGGAGGAGTTCAAGGACGAGGGCTACCTGCCCGACGCCTTCGTGAACTACCTCGCGCTCCTTGGCTGGTCGCCCGACGGCGAGACCACCATCGTCCCGCGCGACGTGCTGGCCTCCACCTTCTCGCTCGAGCGCGTCTCCAAGAATCCCGCCACCTTCGACCCGGCCAAGCTCGACTGGATCAACGCCGAGTACCTCGCGGCCATGACGGACGCCGAGTTTGCCGAGAAGATCATGGTGCCCGAGCTTGTCGAGGCTGGTCTCATGGGCAACGCCTGCGAGCGCGGCGACGCCTGGCTCGAGACCCTCGCCAGCGTCGTGCGTCCGCGCACCAAGCACCTCGGCGAGGTCGCAGGCATCTGCTCGATGGTCTTCGAGACCGCAGAGACCCTCGCCTACGAGGAGAAGGCCGTCTCCAAGGGCCTCGCCAAGGAAGGCATGGCCGCCGTGCTCGAGGCCGCCAAGGCCGCCCTTGAGGGCGTTTCCGAGGACAGCTGGAACGCCGAGGCCATCGACGCCGCCCTCGAGGAGCTTCCCGAGAAGCTCGACGCCAAGAAGCGCGTCGTCTTCCAGGCCATCCGTGCCGCCGTCTGCGGCAACCTCGTGAGCCCGCCGCTCGGCATCGTCATCGAGCTCATCGGCAAGGCCGACGCCCTGGCACGCCTCGAGCGCGCCCACGGCATGGCGCTGTAGCCGCCTGGTTGGATAGCACATAGCAAGAAGCAATCGGGACCTCGCTTGGCGGGGTCCCGATTTTTGTTAGCCCTATTTCTTGGCGGAGCCGCCGGTCTTCTTGACGACGAACTTTGTCTGGCCCTTGTGGGCCTTGGAGGGGTTGTAGGTGACGCCCTTGGCGCTCTTGTGGGCTCCGGTGGCCTTCACGGATCCCTTGCCGCTTCCCTTATGGGCGCGACCGGTCCAGCGCTGCACGCGGTGGTAGATGCTCTCCCTGCGCGCGCTCTTGAGGCCGAGTAGCGGCAGCGCGCCGAATGTGGGCAGGAAGAAGGTCACGACGCGCCACACGAGGAAGCCCGCCGTGGCGTAGCCGCCGAACATGGGGCCGAAGAAGAGCGCGAAGCCGCCCTCGGCGCCGCCGGTGCCGCCCGGCAGGGGCACGGCCGTGGAGACGAGCTGCACCATGGAGCCAGCGGCCATGCAGGTGAGGAAGTCTCCCTCGCCGCCAAAGGCATGCAGGACAAACCACGGGATGGTGTAGAGGAAGGCCAGCTGGGCCATGGTGATGAACAGCGTCAGCACCATATCGGGAATGTTTGCGGCCGAGCGCCTGAAGGCCGAGGAGAACTGCGCCACCTGGACGTTGATCATCTCGTCCCACTTGTCGTAGTTCTTCACCCAGCCGTGGCCGTTGGCCCAGCGCAGAAGCGAGCTGCCGGCACGACGCACGAAGTTGGGGCAGAGGCAGACGATGAACAGGCCGATGAGCTCGAGCGCGTGGCCCGCAAAGACGAGCAGGTTGAGCAGCACGATGTCGCCGTAGCTCGAGATGAAGAAGCCGAGCTTGAGCCACAGCATGATGGCGGCGAAGAGCACCACGCCGAACTGGAACATGATGAAGCGCGTGAACTGGGTGGCGCTGGCGGCGCCCACAGAAAGCCCGCTCTTGGTGAGCTGGTAGATCTGGGAGGGCAGCGCCCCCATCTGCATGGGCGTGAGGTTGCCGAAGAAGGTGCCGCTCGCCTCGACGGCCATGAGGTCGCGGAAGCCCACCGGCGAGTCATGGTCGAGGTAGACGGCGGTGACGTAGGCCAAAGTTCCCAGCATGAAGTACATGACGATGCAGACCACGGCGCCGATGAGCCAGTGGTACTCCACGTTGTGGAAGGCCTCTACGAAGGTGCCGATCTGGCCGGAGAAGAAGAGGAATGCCACGTAGGCGGCAAATACGAGCCCGATGAACTGCGCGCCCTTGGCGGCCTGCTTCTTGTCGGGGTCTGCCGGCTGCTCCTCCTCCACGGGCGCGTGGTGGCGCGGCGCCGGCGTGCCGGCCAGACGCGGCTTGGGCGCATGCGGCTTATGGGCGGCCTTGGGGGCAGCGGAGCCCGTCTGAGAGGCCTGGTGCGCAGACGCGCCGACGTGCTGTGCAGCAGCGTGCGCAGCATCAGAAGAGCCATCCTTGGCAGCAACGGGAGCCTCGTCCTTCGGTTCTGCCGACTGAACGCCGGCAACAGCATGCGCCTCGTCCTTCGGCTCCGACGCCCGGGCACCAGCAACGGCTGCGCCCCGAGAATCCTCGGGCGTCACGTCGCCCTGCTCGGTAACGCTCGCGCTCGAAACCTGAGGCTGCTCTTTGACCTCAGTCTTATCAGAGTTCTCTGCCATGGGGCCCCCGACGTATGGCGGCACGTCCGCCTGAAACGATACTTGTCGATTCTACCCCGAGCCTGGCGCTCACCATACCTAGTACACGTCTGATAGACCGACGGAACGGCAAAAGGCGCCCCTCGCGAATGCGAAGGGCGCCCTAGCAGCGAAAATATGAAGAACGGCTACGCAGCGGAGAGCAGCTACTCCACGCTCTCCCCCGCCTCGGAGGCGGCGCGCTCGGCGGCGGCCACCTTGGTGCGGTAGGCGGCGGCGATGATGTCGCAACAGCCCTGGCGGCCAAAGTCGGAGCGGTTCACCACGAGGTCCTTGCCCTCGTGGAGGCTCCACTTGCCGGCGGAGTAGCGCTTGTAGAACAGCTCGCGGGCACGCTGCATGCGCTTGACGAGCTTCTTGGCCTTCTTCTCGGAGATGTCGCGCTTGGCGCGGACGATTTCCACGCGGTCCTCGAGGGGCGCGGTGACGAGCACCGAGATGAGGTTGGGGTTGTCGCGCAGGATGTAGTCCGAAAGGCGGCCCTCGATGATGCAGCTCTCGGTGGAGCCAAGGTCGCGGATGACGCCCTCCATGGACTTGAAGAGCTTGTCGGCCACCGAGCGGGCGTCAACGCGGTCGGGCAAAAAGGCCGCGACCTCGGCCGAGAGGCTCTCGTCGTAGGCGGCGATCTGGTCGGTGCTCACGCCGGCACGCAGGGAGGCGCGAACGAGGACCTCGTTGTCGTACAGCGGGATGCCAAGCTCAAGCGAGAGCAGCTTGCCAATCTCGTGGCCCTCGGCGCCAAAGTCGCGCGCGATGGCGATGACGACGGGGAAGGTGCTGGTGTCGGCACTGGTCTTTGCAGGAAGCTCTGCCATGGTCTCTCCTTAGGCCGCGACGACGCGACGCTGGTAGGCTCGCACGAGAAGCGAGATTCCAAAGTTAAGGACAAAGTACAGCAGGAAGACGAAGCCGTAAATGACGAGGACGTCATTGAGGCTCGTGGTCTTGGCCATGACGACCTTGGAGCAGTACATGAACTCGGCCACGTTGATGCCGGCGAGGTACGAGCTGTCCTTGATGACCGTGGTGCACTGGCTGAACAGGGCCGGGATGATGGTCTTGAAGCACTGCGGCAGGATGATGTAGCGCATGGTGCCAAAGAAGCCGAAGCCCTGGGACCTAGCCGCCTCAAACTGGCTGTTGGGGATGGAGTTGAGGCCACCGCGGACGATCTCTGCCATGACGGCCGAGGTGAAGATGGTGAACGCCAGGGTGGAGATGAAGACGTCGTTGCCCTTCACCGTGAAGTAGATGAAGAGGATCCACAGCAGGTTGGGCGTGCAGCGGAACAGCTCGATGTAAGCGCTCACCAGAAGGCGCACCGGGCGCACGGCGTAGGACTTGAGCAGCGCCAGGATGGTGCCGAAGATGACGGAGAAGATGATGGCGAGGACGGAGATCTCGAGCGTCTTGCCAAAGCCGCCGAGCATGAAGCCGAGGTTGTCGGGCGTGAGGAGTTCCATGTCTTAGGCCTCCTTCGCAGGCTCGGGGGTGATGTCAGGAATGACCTTGGCGCGCGGGCGCCTCTTGGAGCGGGCCTCGAGCCACTGGACGATCAGGGCGAGCGGGAAGCAGATGATGAAGTACAGCACGCAGGCCATGATGTAGCCCTGCAGGTAGCCGTAGGTGGAGACGAAGTTGTCGGCGTTGTACATGAGGTCGCCGCCGGCGATGAGGGCAAGCACCGAGGTGTTCTTCACGAGGTTGAGCGCCTGGTTGCACAAGGGCGGCAGGATGACCTTGAAGGTCTGCGGCAAGATGATGTAGGCGTAGCCCTGCACGCGGGAGAAGCCCTGCGAGAGCGCCGCCTCCATCTGGCCGCGCGGCACGCTCTCGATGCCGGTGCGGATGACCTCGGAGACGTAGGCCGCGTGGTAGAGGCCCACGCCGAGCACGCCGAGGGCGAAGGCGGAGGTGCGCACGGGGCTCTCGGTGTGCAGGATGGCCTGCAGGATCTTAGGGCCGGCCATGTACATGAAGAACACCTGCACGGGAAGCGGCGTGTTCTGGAAGAACTCCACGTACACGCGGCTGATGCCGCGCAGCACGCGCGAGCGCGTGGTGGAGAACACGCCCAGGATCGTGCCGAGCACAAGCGACAGCAACAGGCCGGCGAGCACGACTTTGAGCGTGAGGCCAAAGCCGTCCCACAGAGAGGGCATCTCGGCGAATGTCAGCTGCCACCGCCTCGCGTCAAACAATCCGTCTAGCATCTCGTTCCCTTCTCAGCAAATCGAACGAAGGCCGCCCGCAGCCCTTGCGAGCGCGGACGGCCAGAAGCGACCTTAGGCAAAGGCCGCGCGCAAATCCTTAGAGCAGGCCCCAGGTCTCGATCTCCTCGTCGATCCAGCCGTTGGAGGTGACCTCCTTCACGACCTCCTCGGTGACCTCGGAGAAGTCGGAGCCCTTCTTGGTGGCGATGCCGTAGTCCTGGGCGCCGAACTCGATCTCGGGCTGCAGGAGCTCCTTGTCGTCGGTGGTGTAGGTCTTCAGCGTGGAGCGGTCCATCGCGAAGGCGTCGATCTGGCCGGCGTCGAGGGCGGAGTTGATGGAGGGGTAGTCCGGGTACTCGTCAAAGACGGGCGTGGCGTCGACGCCCTGGTCGGAGAGCATCGTGGTGATGGCGTCCTTGGTGGTGGAACCCTGGGAGACGCCGATGTGCTTGCCGTCGAGGTCGGCCATGGTGGACATGGAGCCCTTCTTGATCAGGATGCCCACGTGGTCGGTGCGGTAGGGGTCGGTGAAGTCCCAGCTCTCCTTGCGCTCGTCGGTGATGGTGTAGGTGGCGCAGACGAGGTCGAGCGTGTCGTTGTCGATGAGCGGGCCGCGGGTCTTGGGCGTGACGTCGGTGAAGTCGACGAGGTCCTGGTCCTTGGCCTCCTCGTAGGAGACGTCGAAGACCTTGGCGGCGACCTGGTAGCACAGGTCGATCTCCATGCCCTCGTACTTGCCGGTGGCGGTGTCGAGCAGGCCGTAGCCCACGACGTCCTTCTTCACGCCGCAGTTGAGCTTGCCGCGGGCCTTGATGGTCTCGACCTTGGACTCGGTCTCGGCCGAGTCGCTGGAGCTGGAGCTGCCGCCACAGCCAACGAGGCCGAGGCCGGCGACGGCGGCGGTGGCACCGAGGGTGCCGACGAACTGACGACGGGAGATGTTCTTCATGATGGATACCCCTTTCATAGGTAGGTCCAAGAAATACGAGGTAAACGGCCTATGGCCGCCGCAAGCCCGCAGCGCGGGCGAAAGCGCTGGGAATACGAGCTAGCGAAGGATCTTGGAGAGGAAGAGCTTGGTGCGCTCGCTCGTGGGGTTCTCGAAGAAGTGCTCGGGCGTGCCTTCCTCGATGATGTTGCCGTCCTCGACGAAGATGACGCGGTCGGCCACCTCGCGGGCAAAGCCCATCTCGTGGGTGACGCACATCATGGTGATGTTC
>CAVHKV010000127.1:0-5956 GCA_963636635.1 uncultured Bacteroidales bacterium | reverse complement strand
CCCTCCACCACGGCGGCGTTTCCTTTGGAGCCGCTCGCAAGAATGTGCAGGTGCATGAGCGGGCTTAGCGGCGGCTGCTCCTGCGGCCAGGGCAGGTCTGCGTCTGTGCTTGCGTCGTGCGTTCCGTACTCGGTTTCCCAGCCGTTCATGTTTGCCTCTCGGTCGTAAACTAGTCAGACCTAGAATACAAAAGCTTCCGGACATTAGGAGATTTGCCCGCCTATGACCACTGTGAGCAGGAGATATGCCAGCGCCGCCCCCGCCTTTGAGCGTCCGAGCGGGCGCGCTTCGGCCGCGGCCGCCGGCCCCGTGGTGCTCATGGTCTCCGGCGGGGCGGACTCCACGGCCCTGCTCGTGCTTGCCGCCACCGCCGAGTTGGACATCGACGACGGCCGCGGCCCAGCGCGCATCGCCCGCGAGCGCCTGCACGTGCTGCACGTGAACCACCGGCTGCGCGGCGAGGCGGCAGATGCCGACGAGGCCTTTGTCTGCGAGTTGTGCGAGGAGCTGGGTGTTCCCGTCACGGTGGAGCGTGTGGACGTGGCGGCGCTCGCCCAAGACCCGGCCACGGGCGACACCAACATAGAGAACGTGGCGCGGGAGGTGCGCTACGCTGCGGCGACGCGCCTGGCCAACCGCCTGTGCAAGGAGGCGGGGCTTCCGCGCTCGGCCGCGCGCATCGTCACGGCCCACACCGCCAACGACCGCACGGAGACCTTCTTCATGCATGCCATCACCGGCTCGGGCACGCAGGGGCTCTCCTCCATCCCACGGCGTCGCAACCGCATCGTGCGCCCGCTGCTGGCCCGCACGCACGAGGAACTGTGCGCCCTGCTGACCCTGCGCGGCATTGCCTGGCACGAGGACGCCACCAACGCCGACACGCGCTACCTGCGCTCCTTCGTGCGCCACGAGGTGGTGCCGCTGGCCCGCCAGCGCAACCCGCGCCTGTTCGAGAGCATGGCCTCCACCTGCGAGATTCTCTCCGACGAGGACTCCTACCTCACCCAGGTGGCCGCGCGTTCGCTGCGCGCGCTGGAGCGCAGGAGCGAGGCGGGCCTGGTGGTGCTCGACGCCGCCAAGCTCGCGGCAACCGACGTGGCCATAGCCCGGCGCGTGGTGCGCTCGGCGGTGCTCAAGGCCTGCCCGGAGTGCCGGCTTGAGGCCGCGCACGTCGCCCGTGTGCTGGGGTTGGTTGCGGCCGGCGAGGGCTCGGCCACGCTGCCCTTGGGCGTGGACGTGCGCGTGGCCTACGGCGCCCTGTTCATTCGTGCGAGGGCGGCCCAGGGCGGAGCTCCCACCTCGGGTTGGTTGGAAGTTCCGGCGCTGGGCGGCCAAGCCGGCGTGGCCGAGGTGCTCGCTGCCCCAGGTGCCGAGGGCGAGCTTGAGCTCGCGGCCGGCACGCTCGTGGCGCGCCTGCGCGAGGTGGGCCCCGGCAGCGACCCGGCAGCGCTTGCCCGCGCGCATGCGCGCGAGTGGGAAGGTGCCTCCGTGTTGCTGGATGCCGAGGCCTGTGGTCTGGGCGTTCTTGGCGGCAGGCTCTGGGTGAGCGCCCCCGAGACCGGCGAGGTCATGTGTCCCTTGGGCATGCACGGCCAGTCAAAGAAGCTCTCCGACCTGCTGATAGACGCCAAAGTCCCAGCCGCCGAGCGCCAAGCGGTCCCCGTCATCCGAACCACCGACGGCGGCACCGTCCTGTGGGTAGCCCCCTTGCGAGCCGACGACCGCGCCAAAGTAACCGACCGCTCCCGCGTCCTCCTCGAGCTAACCCTACGCCCCAAGGCCGAGTAGCTCGAGGCCGGAAAGCATAACGTAGCGGCCCCGCCGCGCTCGCATGAAGGTGCTCGGCAAAGCGTGGACATCGCCGGCCTCTCAAAATCCGCCAGCCTTGATTAAAATCAGCTCCAGAAGACCGCTTAGATCACTGGAGTAGCTGTGCTCAACGTTTATTTTGGCGATATGCCCGAGGCCATCTATGACACGGCGACATACTTCAAGAACGTCTACCTCGACTCTTGGATTACCAACCCGGATAGCGTCCAGATGATTCAGGACGTCGACCGCTCCAAGGTCGTCTCTTCCGGCCACATCGAGAGCCCCGTTCTTGGTGATATCACTCCGCTGCAGCTCTCTGGTGGGGTCAAGACGCTCATGCTGGTCAGGTTTGACCATGCTCATGTTTTTAATGCTTCTACCTGCGGTGACAATTGCGCACAGTGGCTCCTTAAATTGGCCTCCAAGCGCAAGGTGACGGTGAATCTCTATCACGTCATGGACTTCGGCAAGGAGCCGTTCAAGATCCGCGTGGTGAACAGTGGCAAAATCGTGAAGAACATGACTGAGCTCATCCACGAGTCCATCCCGTACCTGTAGGAGCTTGGCATGAAGGGAACTTACGAGGTGAGGGTCACGCGCAGGCGCGGCACCAGCTATCGCTTCACCATCCGCAGGAACATCACCATCGTGCGTGGCGACAGCGCGAGCGGCAAGACGACCTTGTTCGGAATGATTGCCGACCATGCGAGGCTTGGCGACAAATCTGGCGTAAACGTCCAATGTGATGTGCCCTGCGTTGCCCTTACCGACAGTGATTGGCGAAACCAGCTGGCTGGCTTTTCCAACTCGATTGTTTTCATCGACGAAGGCCTTAGGGACCTCCTTACAGACGACTTCGCTCGTGCTGTCAGGGGTTCTTCAAATTACTTCGTCATCGTCACGAGAGCCGACCTCCCAGCGCTGCCCTATAGCATCGATGAGATCTATCAGATAAAGACGAGTGGTAAGTACCACTCCTTCGTCCCCTGCTATCTCGAGCGAGAGAACCGTAGGTACGCTCTCGCAAAGGCAACCCCAAAGGCGGACTTTGACGTTCTGCTTACGGAGGACAGCAAGTCTGGCCTGCAGTTCTTTGAGAAGAGGTTCGCTGAGAGCGGCGTCTCTTGCTCGAGCGCTAAGACGAATGCGGCCATCTTGAGCTGGCTTGATTCGCACCTGGACTCACATGTGTTTGTCGTTGCGGATGGCGCGGCCTTTGGGGCCTTTGCTGATCGCGTGTTGAAGCTCCAAGACTCCCACCGCGACAACATCACAGTTTGCCTGCCGGAGTCCTTCGAGTGGCTTCTGCTTGCCTCGGGGCTTATCAAGTCGGACGAGGTTTCCAAGGCCCTTGCGGCGCCGTCTGACCATGTTGACAGTTCCGAACACATGAGCTGGGAGCAGTTTTTCACCGACCTCCTCAAGAAGGAGACGAGGGGGACTTCCTTCGAATACAGCAAGGCCGACCTTGCCGAGGCGTATTCGGTGGAGGAGAACGCCTCCAAGGTGATGGCGCTTATCGCCTGCAGAAACATCCGCTAGCCCCGTCCCATTACGTTCTTCGTTCAAAAGTTCGCCTTGGCGGACGGGGGTTGGGTTGGCTGCTAGAATGGCATTTCCACTGAGAGCGCCCCGGAGGCGGGCGCCGGTGGGCCAAGGGGCCGGCCGGTCCCAGAGAGGAGCGCTCCCATGGAGCAGATCCATCCGGACGTAGAGAGCATCGTGCTCTCCGAGCAGGACATCAAGGACATCGTCTCGCGCATGGGCGCGGAGATCACGCGCGACTACGAGGGCAAGAACCCGCTGCTTATCGCTGTGCTGCGTGGCGCCGTCGTCTTCATGGGCGATATCATGCGCGCCATCGACTGCGAGCTGGGCATCGACTTCATGGCCGTCTCGAGCTACGGCGACGGCGCCAAGAGCTCGGGCGTGGTCCGCATCGTCAAGGACCTCGACACCAAGATCGAGGGCCGCGACGTCCTCATCATCGAGGACATCCTGGACTCTGGCCTCACGCTCTCCTACCTCATGAAGAACCTCTCCTCGCGCGGGCCCGCCTCGCTCGAGGTGGCGGCCTTCCTCGTGAAGGACGTCGAGGGCCAGAAGCCGGCCGTTGACCCGCGCTACGTTGGCGCGCACGTGCCCGACTCCTTCATCGTGGGCTACGGCCTCGACTTTGCCGAGCGCTATCGCAACCTGCCCTACATCGGGGTTCTCAAGCCGGAGGTTTACGGAAAGTAGCATGAGCAACAAAGACGACCAGAACAACAACGAACCGCAGCGCCCCGGCGGCCCGCTGATTTCGGGGGGTCCCGGCGAGCCGAACGGGCCGGGCAATCGCCGCAACATCCTCTACATCCTCATCGGCATCGCGCTCGTTGCCTACGTGGTGTTCAACTTTGCGCCCAACCTCTTGGGCACCGCCGCCTCGTCGAGCGAGAAGCTCGCCACCAACGACGTGGTGAACGCCATCAACGACGAGCGCGTGGCCACGCTCACCTACCACACCTACACCGGTGAGCTCACCGGCACCTACTGGGAGAGCAAGTCCGACAAGGGCAACGATTCCAAGCTGCAGAGCTTCACCAGCTCCTACGTCGGCACCGACAGCCTCTCCGAGCTCATGGCGCGCCACCCCACCATCACCTACACGGTGGACACCACCGACAACGAGTGGCTCGAGACCGTCATGTTCACGGTGGTGCCGACGCTGCTCATGGTGGGCGTGTTCGTCTACTTCATGCGCGGCATGCAGAACCAGAACGGCCAGGCCATGGGCTTTGGCCGCACCAAGGCCAAGACCACCGAGGAGACGCGCCCCAAGGTGAAGTTTGCCGACGTGGCCGGCGTTGACGAGGCGGTTGAGGAGCTCAAGGAGATCCGCGACTTCCTCTCCGAGCCCGAGCGCTTCCAGAAGATGGGCGCCAAGATTCCGCGCGGCGTGCTGCTGGTGGGCCCTCCGGGCACGGGCAAGACGCTTTTGGCCAAGGCCGTCGCCGGCGAGGCGGGCGTGCCGTTCTTCTCCATCTCTGGCTCCGACTTTGTGGAGATGTTCGTGGGCGTGGGCGCGAGCCGCGTGCGCGACCTGTTCAAGCAGGCCAAGGCCGCCAGCCCCTCCATCATCTTCATTGACGAGATTGACGCCGTGGGCCGCCAGCGCGGCGCCGGCCTGGGCGGCGGTCACGACGAGCGCGAGCAGACGCTCAACCAGCTGCTTGTTGAGATGGACGGCTTTGAGGCCAACGAGGCCGTGATTCTCATCGCGGCCACCAACCGCCCCGACATCCTCGACCCGGCCCTGCTGCGCCCCGGCCGCTTTGACCGCCAGGTCACAGTGGACCGCCCCGACGTGGCCGGCCGCGAGCAGATCATCCGCGTGCACGCCGAGGGCAAGCCGCTGGCCACCAACATCGACTTCAAGCGCCTGGCCCAGCTCACGCCCGGCTTCACCGGCGCCGACCTCATGAACCTCATGAACGAGAGCGCGCTTTTGGCCGCCCGCCGCCACAAGGCCAAGATCACCATGGCCGAGATTGAGGAGGCCATGGAGCGCGTCATCGCCGGCCCCGAGCGCAAGAGCCGCGTGATGACCGCCGAGGAGCGCAAGACCATCGCCTACCACGAGAGCGGCCACGCCCTGGTGGGCCACATCCTCGACAACGCGGACCCGGTGCACAAGATCTCTATCATCGCCCGAGGTCAGGCGCTTGGCTATACGCTGAGCCTGCCCGAGGAGGACCACTTCCTCAAGACGCGCGACGGCATGCTGGACGAGATTGCCGTGCTGCTGGGCGGCCGCACCGCCGAGGAGCTGTTCTGCAACGACATCACCACCGGCGCCAGCAACGACCTGGAGCGCGCCACCAAGCTCGCGCGCGAGATGGTCACGCGCTACGGCATGAGCGAGGAGCTGGGCACGCAGGTCTTTGGCGAGGCCCAGCACGAGGTCTTCCTCGGCCGCGACTACGCCGACAAGCAGGACTACTCGGCCGAGACGGCCAAGCGCATCGACGACGAGGTGGAGCGCATCATGCGCGAGGGCCACGCCCGCGCCCGCGAGGTGCTGGAGGCCCGTCGCGACCAGATGGACACCATGGCCGAGGTGCTGCTTGCCCGCGAGACCGTTGAGGGCGAGGCCGTG
>CAVHKV010000126.1:0-6016 GCA_963636635.1 uncultured Bacteroidales bacterium | reverse complement strand
GCCGAGATGTTGACGAACATGTTCTGTCCGCCCCACTCCTCGGGGATGACGCCGTACTCGGTGAGCTCCTGGCGCACCTTGTCGGGGTTGGCACCGGGCTTGTCGATCTTGTTGACGGCCACGATGATGGGCACGCCGGCGGCCTTGGCGTGGTTGATGGACTCGACCGTCTGGGGCATGACGCCGTCGTCGGCGGCCACGATCAGGATGACGATGTCGGTCACCTTGGCGCCGCGGGCACGCATGGCCGTGAAGGTCTCGTGGCCCGGGGTGTCGATGAAGGTGATGATGCGGTCGTTGATCTTGACCTGGGAGGCGCCGATGGCCTGGGTGATGCCGCCGGCCTCGCCCTCGGCAACGCCGGTGTGGCGGATGGCGTCGAGAAGCGACGTCTTGCCGTGGTCAACGTGGCCCATGACGGTGACGACGGGGGCGCGCGGCAGCAGGTCGGACGGGTCATCGTAGAAGGTGAAGGAGTTCTCCTCCTCCTTGCTCATGACCTTGACCTGGCGGCCCAGGTCGTCGGCGACAAGCTCGATGAGGTCGTCGGACATGGACTGCGTCATCGTGAGCGGGCTGCCCAGCAGGAACAGGCGCTTGACGATGTCGGCGGCCGGGACGTCGAGGAGCTCGGCGAGCTCGGCGACGGTGGAGCCGGTGGGGACCTTCACGGTGTCGAGCTGCGAGAGGTCCTGGTCGTTGGCGATGGCCTCCTCGATGCGCTGCTGCTCGGCGGCCTCCTCGGCCTGCTTCTGGCGGCGCTCCTTGCGCTTCTTGCGGCGGCCGGTGCTCTCGCGGCTGGCCTCCTCGACGGAAGCGCGGGCCTCCTCGAGCACGCGCTCGCGGTTGTACTCCTCGGCGGCCTTGGCCATGCGGCTGTAGCGGTCCTCGCCGCCCTCGTCCTCGCGGTGGCCCTTGTGCTTGCCGCGACCGGCCTTTGCGGCCTTCTCGGGCGTGGCGGGTGCGGAGTCGTTGGAGCGGTTGGCAGGGGCGGCGCCGCGACGGTTGCGGCTGCCCTGGGCCTCGGCCTTCTTGGCGGCCTGCTCCTCGCGCTGGGCCTTGAGGATCTGCTCCTGCTGGGCGATCTGGTCGAGCAGGCTCGTCATGGACGGAATGGACTTGGGAGCCGTGTCACGGACGCGGTTCTTCTCCTCTTCCTCCTTGCGCTTGCGCTCGGCCTCGGCGCGCTCCTCCTCCTTGCGCTTGCGCTCGGCCTCGAGGCGGGCGCGCTCGGCGGCCTCCTTGGCGCGCTCGGCCTCGCGGCGCTTCTCGGCCTCGATGCGCTCGGCCTCAGCGCGGGCGCGCTCCTCGGCCTCGGCCTTGGCGCGGGCCTCCTCCTCGGCCTGCTTCGCGGCCTCAATCTCGGCGGCGCGGGCCTCGAGAATCGGGGCCATCTTCTTGCGGACCATCGAGACGTAGGCGTCCTCGAGGGCGCTCGAGGCGCTCTTGGCCGGAATCTTCATGTCGGCGAGGTGGGAGAGCATCTCCTTGCTCGTCATGCCAAATTCCTTGGCGAGCTCTGATACGCGAGTCTTTGCCATATGACCTACCTTCCTATGCGGGCTGCGGGACATGCCCGCCTAAGATTTGCGTGGAACTTGGGGCCAGGCCCCGGACGGACGTGCCTTAGATGAGGGAGTCCGGGTCGTCGGAGACCACGGCAGACTCGACGAGCGCCATCTTCTCGTGGACGCCGCAGTAGGCGGAGCCCGGACGGGCCATGTTGCGGCAACGGACGCCGCCGGCGCTCACGTACTCGCAGCGGTGGGCGTCTTCCTCGCCCACGAGGTCCTCGGGCTCCTCGTCGGCCACGGGCATGTTGGAGAACATGTTGGCGGCGAGGCTCTCGTTCTTGATGTCGATGTGCATGCCGGTGAGGCGTGCGGCGAGGCGGGCGTTCTGGCCCTCCTTGCCGATGGCCAGGGAGAGCTGGTCGTCGGGCACCACGACGGTGGCGTAGTTGGTCTCGTCGTCAAAGATCACGCGGGTGACCTTGGCCGGCGAGAGCGCGTTGGCAACGCAGCGGGCCGGGTCGTCGCTCCACAGCACCACGTCCACGCGCTCGCCACGCAGCTCGCCCACCACGGCGCGCACGCGGCTGCCCTTGGGGCCCACGCAGGCGCCCACCGGGTCCAGGCGGTCGTCCAGCGAGGAGACGGCGACCTTGGAGCGCACGCCGGCCTCGCGGGCGATGGAGCGGATCTCCACCACGCCGTCGTAGATCTCGGGGACCTCGGCCTCAAAGAGGCGGGCGAGGAGCTGCGGGTGGGTGCGGCTCACCACGATGGAGGGGCGGGAGTGCTCGCCGCGCACGGGGGCAACGCCGGAGTTGGGGTCGCGGACCTCGATGATGACGGCCCTGATGCGCTGGTTGTGGCTGTAGCGCTCGCCGTTGGGGCGCTCGTTGCGCTCGTCGGGATGACGCTTCTGGTCAAAGTGAGGAAGCTCGGCCTCTACGCCCTCGCGGATCTTGATGATGGTGAAGTCGGGCGTGGACTGCAGCACGGTGCCGGTGATGATGTCGCCGACGCGGGCGGAGAACTCCTCGTAGATCTGCTCGCGGGCGGCGTTGCGCACGATGGCGTTGATCTCGTCCTTGGCGTGCTTGGCGGCGATGCGGCTCGTGTCCTTGGGGGTCACGTCGATCTCTTCGAACTCGGTGTAGTTGCCCTCCTCGTCCATGGAGTCGTCGATGGGCACGAGCTTGTAGACGTAGATCTTGCCGGTGGTGCGGTCGATGGTGACCTTGGCGCCGAAGTCCATGTGCATGACGTTGGCGTAGCTCGCCGCGAGGCTCTGCTCGAGGCGGTCGAGCAGGTAGAGCTCGTCAATGTGCTTCTCCTGGCACAGCGTCATCAGCGCTTCCATCATCTCGGATGCCATGTGGTAAGTCCCTCCTGGGGTCGTTGGGGAGCAAGTCCCCGCTGTCAGTCACGTTTGGAAATCGATGCCGCTTGCGCGGCCGCTTTGCCTACTTTGAGCCCTTGGCGCCCTTCTTGCCCTTCTCTGAGCCGAAGGTGGGCTTGATGGTGCAGCGACGAACCTCGGCGAGGTCAAATGCCTGCTCGCCCTCGTCGGTGGCAAGCACAACCTTGCCCTCGCGCATGCCAACGAGCTCGCCGGAGAAGCGCTTGCGCCCCTCGGTGGCGTTGGTGGTGAGGTTCACCTGCTCGCCGGCGAAGCGCTCGAAGTCACGCTCGCGGCGAAGCGGCCTGTCGAGGCCCGGCGAGCTCACCTCGAGGGTGTAGGAGCCGGGGAACGGGTCGATGAGGTCGATGACGTCGGAGACCCACTTGGTCTGGGCGGCCACCTCATCGAGCGAGATGGGGTCCTTCTCCTCGTCAAGCCAATCGATGCGAACCCTCACCGTGGGAGCCTTGGTGGCCCCGACGACCTCGACGTCGACGATGTCGACCTCGTGGGAGCCACCGGCGATCTCGAGCGCCTCGAGCAGCTGTGCGGTCAGGTCCTGCGCCATCCGGCCCTCCTTTCGCGCGGGCGAAGCGTCGCCCGTCTACATAGAAAGAGATGCGGGGCGAAAACTCCACCCCACATCCCTCATACAGTGCACATTTCGAGTGAAATTGTATAAAAGAACCAGCTACGGCGCAAGAAGAGAATTCTGTGCACCCTGTGAAGCCACCTCCTCGCGGCACCGCGCCGTTTGCCGCCGAGGACGGCACCGATGCGGCGTTGCTAAGCTCAGGCAGAGGAGACGGCGCCGATCAGGCGTTGTCGAGCTCGGGCGGAGGAGACAGCGCCGACGCGGCGTAGTCACGCTCGGGCGGAGTAGACAGCGCCGATGCGGCGTTGCCAAGCTTGTGCAGAGGGCCAGTCCGATTGCGGGCAGCGGTTCCCAAGCATCCGAGCCCAAACCGCGCCCAACGAGCGACGCCGCCGCTTCGGCGGACCCCGCACTCCCCTACTCGCCCGAGGCCTCTTCCGTAGCCGCCTCGTCAGCCGAGGCCACGACGTCGATGGTGACCGTGGAACCCTTGGGGGCGCGCGAGCCCACCGGCGGGTTGGTGCTCACCACGCGGCCCGCCACCTGCTCGGTGGAACTGACCTCGTTCACGCCCACGCTGAAGCCCTTGCTCTCGAGCTGGTTCTGCGCCTGGGTCTGGCTCCAGCCCACCACGTTGGGCACCGAGCGGCCGCCGATAATCTCTGCGCGGTAGGCCACGGTGAAGACGAGCAGGCAGAACACCACGACGATGCCAAAGCCCAGAGCCAAGCGCACGGAGCGCTTCACGCCGCTCGAGCGGTCCCGCCTGCCGGCTCCCCTGCCCGAGAGCCCCTCCACGCTCTTGCGCGAGGCCAGGGCGTGGTCGGCCTGGGCCCTGCGGTCCTTGCCCGTGGACTTTGAGACCGAATTTAGGGGCTGGCCGCAAGAGGGGCAGCGCGCGGGAAGAAGGCCCTCGCCGAGGTCCTTGCTGCAACGCGGACAAATCATGTGATCCCCTCTCGAATAACGAACGAAGCCCCGCCGTTGCCGGCGGGGCCAAAGATGCTAGTTGGCGACGACGTTCACGAGCTTGCCGGGAACGACGATGACCTTGCGGACGGTCTTGCCCTCGAGGTGCGAGGCCACGGCCGCAAGGGCCGCCTTCTCGGTCTCCTCCTTGGAGGCGTCGGCCGCGATGGTGGCGCGGCCACGGACCTTGCCCATGACCTGCACGGCGATCTCGATGGTGTTCGAGACGGCCAGAGAGGCATCGAACTCGGGCCAGGGCTCGTTGTAGACGTAGCCCTCGAGGCCGAGCGCCTCGTGGTGGAGCTCCTCGGCCCAGTGCGGGCAGACCGGGGCCAGCATGGAGACGAGGCTGCGGGCCACGAGGCCGGCCAGCGCCGCGTTGCGCTCCTCGGCCGGGCACTCGACCACCCAGTCGTTCACGGCGTTGGTGAGCTCCATGGCAGCGGAGATGGCGGTGTTGAACTGCGCGTTGTCGTAGTCCTTGGTGCAACGGGCGCCCAGGCGGTGCATGGTGCGGAAGAGCTCGGCCTCGCGTTCGGTGAGCTTGGCCACGTCAACGGGGGCGAACTCGGTGGCGCCGGGCGTGAGGGCAAGCTCCCACACGGCCTTCCAGGCACGCTTGAGGAAGCGGTTGCAGCCGGCGACAGCCTTCTCGCTCCACTTGAAGTCCTTCTCGGGCGGGGCGATGAACAGGATGGTGAGGCGCATGGTGTCGGCACCGAAGGGCTCGATGACCGAGCTCGGCGGCACGACGTTGCCCAGGGACTTGGACATGGTCCGACCGTACCTGTCCTTCACCATGCCCTGGCACAGCAGGTTGGTGAAGGGCTCGTCGCACGAGAGCAGGCCGAGGTCGCGGCAGACCTTGGTCCAGAAGCGGCTGTAGAGCAGGTGCAGGATGGCGTGCTCGATGCCGCCGACGTAGTTGTCGACCGGCATCCAGCGGTCCGTGGCCTGCTTGGAGAACGGCAGCTTGTCGTTGTGCGGGTCGCAGTAGCGGATGTAGTACCAGCTGGAGCAGGTGAAGGTGTCCATGGTGTCGGTCTCGCGACGGGCCGGCTTGCCGCAGACGGGGCAGGTGGTCTCGTAGAAGTCGCGACACTCGGCCAGGGTCTCCCCGGAGCCGAGGTCGAGGTTCTCGGGCAGCGTCACGGGCAGCTGGTCCTCGGGCACCGGCACGATGCCGCAGTGCTCGCAGTGGACCATGGGGATGGGGTTGCCCCAGTAGCGCTGGCGGCTGATGAGCCAGTCGCGCAGGCGGAAGTTCACCTTGCGGCGGCCCGTGCCCGCGGCCTCAAGGTCGGCCACGACGGCGGCCTCGGCCTCGGAGTGCTTGCCGCCCACGAGGCCAGTGTACTTGCCGGACTGCACGAGGACGCCCTCGGCGGCCATGGCGGCCTCCCAGTCAACCGAGGCCACGACCTTCTCCGCCTGACCGGCGAGCTGCTCGTAGAGCGGGTTGTCCTTCTCGATGACCACCGGGACGATGGGCAGGTCGTACTTGCGGGCGAACTCGAAGTCGCGCTGGTCGCCGCAGGGAAC
>CAVHKV010000125.1:0-6044 GCA_963636635.1 uncultured Bacteroidales bacterium | reverse complement strand
GGGCGCTTGCGCTGTACCCTCCGGTCGTCGGGCAGCACGTGGGGCATTCTAGAACGCCCCTGGAGCGCTTGCAAGGTTAAAGACACCTGAGCGCTCTCAATTCAAACAACCTACGCACTAGCAGCGGGTAAGCGGTTGCGCAAAGACGAGTAAGCGGGATTCTCGCCAGCGCAAGGAGACAACAGAGCGCGTCGGCAAACTCCGTCAGAGCATGCGAGCGCGCGCCGCCAGACGCCTTAGTCCGAGATGAAGCTCACGACACGTAAAACGCGACAATCCACTACCCTCGGAAAGGGCATGCCATCCTCGCTACGCGGCAAGCTCCTGCTCGGCGAGGGGCTCGGCCAGGACGGTGCCCTCGGGGAAGGCGCTGCGGAACAGGAAGCGCGCGATGGGGCCGGCGATGAGCAGGTTGAACGGCAGGGCCATCACGAAGTTCCAAGGAATGTTGACGAGCCAGGCCATGGGCACCACGGAGAGGCTGCCGGCGTGCAGGGCGCCCTCAAAGGCACCGTAGAGCGACATGATGAACACCATCGGGAACACCATGCAGGAGGAGACAGCCAGCGTCATGACGCGCGGCGAGCTCTTGCCCGGCGTCACGAGGTGCTTGAAGGCAAAGCCCTTGGCAAGCGGGCTGGCGATGAACCAGTCGCAGAGCATGGCGAAGATGTAGGCAGGCGGGAAGCCCAGCCACGCGGCGGCGAGCACGTCCGCGCCCATGTGGCCGTACTGGCGCGCGACGTTGTAGATGCTCATCCAGAGCACCATGCAGAAGCACATGACGAAGGTGAAGATCAGGCTCTCTCGCTTGTTTCTCGGCATATCTCGATAAATCCTTTCTGTTTTGCAGTCGCGCCCGTGGCCCCAGGGCGGGGCCACCAGCAATAAAGACCAGGTATTCGCCCTGGTCGGCAAGCAAAAAAGGGCGGGCGAGATGAGTTGGACTTCATCTCGCCCGCCCGCGAATGCGTACGCCTGCGACTACTTCCTATGTCGCGGGTTAACTTACCACATCCGAACGCCGCTTCGTAATAGCCATTCGCAAACTTTCCCTTGCCTCCCCATCGATATCTGTTCTCGCTTCAGAGGCAAGGCTAAGACTCGTCCGGTTTCAGGGGCTCCCACGGCCGCCGTCGACAAAAGCGTTCCGCCTTTCCAACCCCGGCGCCGCGGGGCACGGCCAAACGTCCAGCCCAGGCATCCCGGAGCTCTCACGCCACGCGCCGGGAGCTCACATGCCGCACCCGGTGCGGCCACGTGCGGACCTAGTCCACGCTCTTGAGGGCCTCGAGCATGTCGACCTCCCTGAGCTTGCGGTTCACGCTCACGTACATCACGGCCACCACGGCCACGATGACCACCGTGGAGACGAGGTAGGGCAGCCAGCCCGTGGCGGGGTTGAACATGACCTCCTCGGGCGGCACGGCCGTGATGATGTACTGCTGCAGCAGCCATCCCAGCAGCCACCCCACCGGCAGCGACAGAATCGAGTTGATGATGGTCTCGCGGTAGATGTACATGCTGACCTCGTTGTCATAGAAGCCGAGCACCTTGATGGTGGAGAGCTCGCGAATGCGCTCGGCCACGTTGATGGTCACGAGGTTGTAGACGATGACCACGGCCAGCAGCACGGCCACCACGATGAGCACGCCCATGATCATGTTGAGCGACTTCACGATGACGTTGATCTGGTTGATGAGCGTCGCACTCTGAACGCATCCGAGCACGCCATCTAGCTGCATGAACTTGGCCGCCTCGGCGCGCGTCCCCTCCACGCTGCCGTCGGCAAGCGAGACCACGTAGGCGTTGGTCTCCATCTTCTTGCCAAAGCAGCTCTCGTAGGCGGTTGGGCTCATGAACATGAAGTGCTGCAGGTACATCTCGCAGATGCCGCCCACCTTCACGCTGCGCTCGACTCCGTCGGAGTCCTTGAAGGTGATTTCGTCGCCCACCTGCACGCCAAGCAGGCCCGCCAGGCGCTCGGAGATGACCGCGCCGTCGCTTGGCAGCGCGATGCTGGCCCCCGATGCCCTGTCGCGGATGCTCAGGTACTTGGTGAAGGTTTCCTCGTCGGCCGGGACCAGCAGGTTGATGCTCTGGTCATCGCCCTTGTCGCCGGCCGTCTTGGTCAGGCTCTCGTAGAGGACTTGCGAGTGGTCCTGAACCGCGTCGGAGGCCAGCTCCGCGTCAATGGCGGCCTGCTCGTCATCGCTCACATGCGAGTTCTCGGCCACGATGAGGTCGTAGCGGATGATGTCGCCAAACTGGGTCTCGGAAAGGCCGTCGATGGAGTTGCGCACGGCAAAGCCGCAGAACATGAGGCAGACCGAGCCCGCCACGCCGATGACGGTCATGGCCATGCGCTTCTTGTAGCGCAGGAGGTTACGGCACGTCACCTTCTGGGTGAAGGAGAGCCTGCTCCAGATGGGACGGATGTGCTCGAGGACGATCTTGGAACCGCTCGCCGGGGCCTTGGGCAGCAGCAGCTGCGCGGGCTTCTCGGAGAGGCTGCGCTTGGCCACGAGCACCGCAGGCACCACCGAGACGGCCAGGCCAAGGGCCAGGGCGGCCAGGCTCACGAGCGGGTGGAACTGCAACACGATGGGCGGCAGGCTGAACTTGGCCCCGTAGGCGCTGTAGACGATGAAGGGCAGCAGGGTGTGGCCCAGCGCGATGCCCACGATCGAGCCCACGCCGCCGGCGGCCATGCCGTAGACCACGAACTTCTTCATGACGTCACGGTCACGGTATCCCAGCGCCTTGAGCGTGCCGGCGTTGATGCGCTCCTCGTCCACCATGCGCGTCATCGTGGTGGAGGCGACGAGCGCGGCCACGAGGTAGAGGAAGTACGGGAAGATGTTGGCGAGCGAATCCACGATCTCAGACACGCTGTCATAGGTCTTGTAGCCTTCCGCACCTGGGGTTTCGCGGCGCGTGTCCACGTCGTAGGAGGGACGGTCGATGCCGTCTCGCTCCTCGGTGGCGTCAGCGATGTCGGCCTCGGCGTCGGCGATCTTCTGCTCAACCTCGGGCAGGGCGTCGTTGTAGGCGGCAAGGCCGTCCTCGTACTCGGAGCGCTTCTGGGCCAGGGTCGCCACGCCGCTGTTGTAGGTGGCAAGGCCCTCCTGGTAGCTCGCAAGGCCCTCGTTGTACTCGGCCACGCCGGCCTCGTACTCGGAGCGCTTGCTGTTGTAGGTGGAGACGCCGGAGGCATAGGCGGCCTCGCCGCTCTCCAGGCGCGTCTTGACGGCGGCAAGCTCGCTCTCCTTCTGGGAGAGCCGGGCCTCGACCTCCTGCTTCTTGGCGTCGAGCTGCTGCTGGCCGGCGTCCAGCTGGGAAATGAGCACGGTGTAGCCGCCGTCCTCGCCCTCGTCCTCGGCATCCGCGTCGACGTTCATGAAGCGCTCGTAGGCTGCCTGGGTCTCCGCGAGCCTCTGCTTGAGGATGGGAAGCTGCGTCTCGGCGGCGTACTTTTGCTTCTCGAGCTCGCCCTTCTTGGCCTCGGTGGCCTGCTTCTGGGCCTCGAGCTGGGCCTTCTGCGCCTCATACTGCGCGCGTTGCGTCTCGGTGATGGTCAGGTCCGCAAGGGCCTGGTCGATCTTGGCAATGCCCGCGCTGAGGTTGCTGATGGCGGTCTCGCACTCGGAGATGCCCTGCTCGAGCTGCGAGATGCCGGCCTCGAGCTGGGAGATGGTGGAGTTGAGCGTCTCGATGCCACTCTCGTAGGCGGTCTTTCCGCCCTCGAGCTTGGAGCGGGAGCTGTCAATCTGCTGCTGGGTGGCGACGATCTGGGCCTCGGCGTCCGAGCGGGCGCTCGCCAGGGCCTGTTTGCCGTCGTTGTACTCGCCCCAGCCGGAATCGAGCGTGGAGCGCGTGCTCACGAGCGTCTCCCGGGCGCTCGCCAGCTGCTCGCGGCCGCTCGCAAGCGTCTCGCGGGCGCCGGCCAGCTTGGACGCGGCGCTTTCGAGCGTGTTCCAGCTGCCATCAAGCGTGGACTGGCCGTCCGCAAGCTGCGCCTCGGCGTCGTCGAGCGCGGCCTTGGCGTCGGCCAGCTGCTGGCGGGCGTCGTCGATCTTGGCCTGGCCGTCCTCGATCTTGTCGTCGTACTCGCCGCGGATGGTGCTGAGGCGGCGGTCGGGCGCATCGGAGAGCAGCTCGTTCAGCTCCTCCTTGTGCGCGGAGACCTTCTCGAGGTACTCGGCCGAATAGGGGCTGAGGCCCTCGGTGTCGTCAAAGGTGAGGCGGGCGATCATGTGGTAGCTGGCGTCAAAGGCGTCCTGCGTAACCACGGCGTAGCCCATGAGGTCACCGGTGCCCACGGTGGTCTTGCCCTTGTTCACGCTCGCGATGATGTCCATGGAGGCCACGTGGCCCACGACGGTGAACTTTGTGCAGGTCAGCACCGTGGAGCCGCCCAAGCCCTCCTTCTCGTGGAACTCGATGGTGGAGCCAGTTGGGTAGTCCTCGGCCATGAAGGAGTCGAGTGCGATCTCGTCGCTGGCGGTGGGCATGCGGCCGTCCACCAGCTCAAACTGGCTCACCTGCTCCGGAACCGACTCGATCCGCACGGCGTCGTTGGTGTCCTTGATGGTGACGTCCTTGAGGTAGCCATACTCCACCTCGCGCAGGCCGCTAACTTGCTCGATGTCGGCCTCGTCGTCCTCGTCGATGCCAAGGTCACCAATAACCGCGAGGTCAGCCATGTCGTAGCTTGCGAAGTAGCCGCTTGAGGTCTCGCGCATGTCGGGGCCGGCCACCTTAAGGCCCACGAGCGCGAACGACCCGAGGGCGATGAGGCAGACGATGGAGAAGAAGCGCCCCTTGGACTTCCTAAAGGTGGCGAGGATGTCGCGCCACAGCTTTTTCTTGCGAATGCGTGCCACGGCAATCCCCTACCACTCAAGGTCCGCGATGGCCTGCGGACTGGGGTTGAGCTCGGTCTTTGTCACGTGGCCGTCGTGCATGCGGATGACGCGGTCGGCGATGGGCGCTATGGCCGAGTTGTGCGTGACGATGATGACGGTGGAGCCGCGCTTGCGGCTCATGTCCTGCAGGATCTGCAAGATTTGCTTGCCGGTGTTGTAGTCGAGCGCGCCGGTGGGCTCGTCGCACAGCAAGATCTTGGGGTTCTTGGCCACGGCGCGCGCGATGGCGACGCGCTGCTGCTCGCCGCCCGAGAGCTGCGCGGGGAAGTTGTTCACGCGGCGGGAGAGGCCCACCATCTCGAGCACCTCCACCGGATCCATCGCGTTGTCCACGATCTCGTTCGCAAGCTCCACGTTCTCCTTGGCCGTGAGGTTTTGCACGAGGTTGTAGAACTGGAAGACGAAGCCCACGTCGGTGCGGCGGTACTGGGTAAGGCCGTGCTTGTCGTAGGTGGAGATGTCGTTGCCGTCGATGACGACGTGGCCCGAGGTGGCCGTGTCCATGCCGCCCAGGATGTTCAGAACCGTGGACTTGCCGGCGCCGGAGGTGCCAAGCACGATGGCCAGCTCGCCCTTCTCAACCGAGAAGCTCACCTTGTCGTTGGCGAAGATTTGCGTGTCGCCCGTCTGGTAGACCTTGCTCTCGTCGATGACCTCGATATATGCCATATCGCTCTCTCCCTGCGCCGCTGCGCCTTTCCTATTGCCTTCACTTGTTCCCATTGCCTCGCCGGCCGGGCGCTCGGCTTCGGCCACCGCGGCAACGGGCGCGGGACCTCACGCAAGCACCGCTTGCCCGCGCAGAGGGGCACGAGCAACAAACGCAGCCAAGCCTTGCGAGAGGCGCCGTAGGGCAAGCGCGGCGAAGCATGTGCGAGTCAGCCCCCCTGTGGGCACACCGCCCATCGCGCCCATCCTTGACGTTTCTCCCTCTCCGCTCTATAAACTAGACAACGTGTTGATTTAGGGCAATAAACAAAACCCGACAGAGTGTTGGATTAAGAAGAAATCCCTGGGAGAAGGCCATGACTGAACAACGCAAGACCAAGACGGAGGGGCGGATTCGCGCCGCGCTCACCCACCTGCTGCGCACCAAGGGCCTCGAGGGCCTCACCG
>CAVHKV010000124.1:4835-6071 GCA_963636635.1 uncultured Bacteroidales bacterium | reverse complement strand
TCTCCTCGCCCTTGACCTCCTTGGCGTGGCTCTTGCCCAGGCCGCCGCCCATGCCGAAGCCGCTTCCGAAGTTCATGGAGGGGCCGTCGTCTCCCATGGCCTTCTTCATGCGGCGGTTGAGCCACACGCCGCCGGCGATGGCGATGAGGATGGGCATGCCGTACACAAGCAGCATGTAGATCCAGATGTCGGAGCTTTGGTCGGCAATCTCGGCCGAGTAGGTGACGTTGTGCTTGGTGAGGCGCTCGGAGAGCGTGTCGTCATTGGGCCACATGGTGGCGCGGTAGGTGACGTTGGTGTTGTCCTTGGTGGTGAAGGTGATCTTGCCCGTGCTCGTGTCGAGCGAGACCTCGCTCACCTCGTTGTCGTCCACCATGTCGATGAACTCGCTGTACGTCACGTCCTTCACCGAGGCGCGCTCGATGCTGGGATAGACCACAGAGTTCAGCGCCACGATGGCCGCGATGGCGATGATCACGTACAAGATCATCGACTGTCGTTTCTTCTTGTTGTCCATTGCCAATCCTAAGGGTCGCTCTGCCGCATGCCGTTTGCATGCTTTGGCAAGCATACCCAAGCGCCCCTCGATAATTCAGACGCCCGGCCGAAAGCGCAAAGCGCCCGGAACAGGGCCGCCCGCACAGGCCAAACGCCGCGGGCCGGTGGCACAGCGCTGGCAATAAACCCCAGTTCAGAGCTTCATCGGCACAACAAGGCACGCCACACAAGGCATACGCAAAGGCCAACGCAGGCTGAATGCCAAACCCCTACAGGCTCACGCGCTCGGGCAGGTCGCCCGCGCGGTAGGCCTCGAGCAGCGCCGTGAGGTCGTCTATCTGCGCGCGGATGTTGGCGCCCGTATCGGTGTCGGCCACCTTGAGGGGCCGCTCGTTGCGCTCGATCTGGTCGTCGTCGGAGAAGATGTCGCCGCGGTCTGCCACCACGTCGCCGATCTGGTCGTAGGGACGGTGCGCCTTGATGCGCGTGCCCTGGGCGTCCACGATGAGGGTGTAGCCGGCGATGCCGGTCTTGGTGTGGTAGGCACGGCA
This sequence comes from uncultured Bacteroidales bacterium, assembly GCA_963636635.1. Classification (GTDB taxonomy): domain Bacteria; phylum Actinomycetota; class Coriobacteriia; order Coriobacteriales; family Atopobiaceae; genus Parolsenella. The sequence goes on along the minus strand of CAVHKV010000124.1, from coordinate 5,022 downwards.
GAAGCCGCCGTCGATGACGAAGCGCAGGCCATCGCCGCGGATGGGGCTCTCCCCCGAGCCCTGCGCCACCGGCGTGTGGCCGTTGATGATGTGGCAGCTCTCCCCGCGCAGGCCAAACTCCTCCAGCACGTGACGGCAGGCGTCGGCGCCGCAGGCAAGCTCAAAGTAGGGGTCCTGCTCCTCGGTC
>CAVHKV010000124.1:0-4805 GCA_963636635.1 uncultured Bacteroidales bacterium | reverse complement strand
GAGGTCAAAGTAGGGGTCCTGTTCCTCGACCCAGGTGGAGGGGTCCTTCACGAAGGCGCGCTCGAAGGTCTTGAAGTTGCGGCCCGAGAGCGGCGAGCCGAGGCCGCACCACAGGTACCACATCCAGTCGAGCAGCTCCTCGGTGCGCTCGTGCCAGGCCTGGCGCGCGATGCGGTCGCAGGCGTCGAGGTAGGCCTTGCCGGCGATGTGGCGGGTGCCCACCCGCACGGGACGGAAGGAGCCGTCGGGACGCATGGGCACGCAGCCGTGGAAGAGCAGGTTCTTGTTGTAGGAGAGGTAGACCGAGCCGTGCTCGTAGAGGAAGTTCACGTGGCGGCGCAGGCGGCGGCTGTTGGTGAAGCTCTCCACCAGGCCCTCGATGACGCTGGCCTCCTCCTCGGTGAGCTCGTAGGGGTTGGCGGGGTCAAGCGTGGGGAAGTCGCTCGTGGTGAGCTCGTAGCTCACGCCGTTGATGCGCACGCGCCCGCGCCCGGCGTCGATGTGCTCGAGCAGCAGGCGGTCTGCCATGTCAAACTCAGGATGGCGCATGATGAGCTGCCCGGTGAGCTTGAGCATGATGACCGTGATGGCCTTCTCGGTGGTGCTCATAACGTCGCCGGGCTTGTAGGTCTTGTCGGCAAAGAGCGCCAGCTCGCGCAGCTGGATGCCGTAGGAGCTCTCCAGGATCTGCAGGGTGTCGTAGTGGACGTTGTTGCGCACCACGGTGGCCACGCAGGCAGCGGAGCCGGCCGCGGCGCCCATCCAGCAGATGTCGTGGTTGCCCCACTGGATGTCGATGCTGTGGTAGCCCATGAGGCGGTCCATGATGGCGTCGCCGCGCGCGCCACGGTCGTAGATGTCGCCCACGAGGTGGACGTGGTCCACGGCCAGGCGCTTGATGAGCGAGGCCAGGCTGCGGATGAAGTCGGGTGCGCTTCCCGTCTCGATGATGGACTCGATGATGCGCTCGTGGTAGGCCGCGCGGTCCGCCTGCTCGCCCATGCTGGCGTGGAGCAGCTCGTCGATGATGTAGGCGTAGGCCACCGGCATCGCCTTGCGGACCTTGGAGCGCGTGTAGGAGTCTGAGAGGTAGCTCGCGAGCTCAACGAGCAGCTTCAGCGAGTTGCGGTACCAGCTCGGCGTGTCCTGGCGGGCCTCCACCATGCGGCGCAGCTTCTCGTCGGGGTAGTACACGAGCGTGCAGAGGTCTGCCTGCTCGCTTGCCGTGAGGCGGTGGCGAAAGACCGCCGTGATGCGCTCGCGCACCACGCCGGAGCAGTTGTTGAGGATGTGGTCGAACTGCTCGATGTCGCCGTGCACGTCTGAGATGAAGTGCTCGGTGGCCTTGGGCAGGTTGAGGATGGCCTCGAGGTTGATGACCTCGGTGTAGACGGCCTGGCAAGTGGGGAACTTCTCGGAAAGAAGCGTGAGGTACTTCGTTCTTTGCTGAAGCTCAAAGGTCTGTAGCACGCTTCCTCCTTAGTTGTGAACCACCACGACGTCCCCGATCTTGCACAGCTTGAACAGCTCGGCGGCCTTGTCTGAGGGCAGGTTCACGCAGCCGTGGCTGCCGGCGTAGGTGTAGATGTTGCCGCCGAAGCTGCTGCGCCAGGTGGCGTCATGCAGGGCCCAGGAGTTATCGATGAAGGGCATCCAGTAGGCCACGTGGCTGATGTAGGAGGGCTGGCCGGTGGCCGGGTCGGTCTCGCCGCGAAGCTCCACGTCGCCCGAGGCGCGGCCGCCGTTGAGGTAGTAGACGCCCGTGGGGGTGTCATAGCCCTTGGCGTGATCGCCCGTGACGCAGTCGCTCTCCCAGATGACCGAGCCCGAGTCGTCGTACATGCGGACGTGCTGCTCGGTGAGGTCGATGTCGATGTAGCGGTTGCCCCAGTCCTTGCGGCCCGCGTCGGGCACCTGGCTGGCGGTGTTCTTGGTGGGAATCTCGATGGCGTCGGTGGAGCCGGCCTCGATGGCGGCCTTGAGCGCCTCGTAGAGGGCGTCCTCGTCGGTGGTCCAGCCGTACTGGCTGTCCCAGTGCTTGGAGTTGGCCGCCACGGTGATCTGCTTGCCGTCCGGACGGGTGTAGGTGCGCTCGGAGCCGCGGGTATCGTACTTCTGCGCCACCTCGCTCTTCACCCACTCCTTGAGCTTGGTCTCGTCAAGCGTGGCGTTGAGGCTGTCGTCGAGCACGATCCAGGTAGAAATCTGCTCGCGCGTAACCTCGCCGGCCGCCTGGCCGGAGAGGGTGAGCGGGATGTCGGCTTTCATGTAGCGGTTGGCGTTCTCCGCGGCGGTGGCCAGGCTCGGCTCGTCGGAGGTGACCGAGGCCTGCACGAGGCAGGAGTCGTCAAGCACGATGCGGGCGGGCATGCCGGTCAGCTCGCTCGCAACCTTCTCCACCGTGGCGTCGAAGTCGATGGCGGTGCCGAGCTTCTCGGCCACGACCTCGTACTGCTGGGTGGTGTCGGAGAAGGCGATGGTGGCGTTGGTGGGCTGGGTGGCGGTGGCGTTTATCTCGTCCACCGTGGGCTGCAGCAGGCTCTTCACCTTGGAGGCGTCCACCGTGGCGCCGGAATCGGCCTGCAGCTCGTGGCTCTGCCAGATGTGGATGGGCCAGGAGTAGGCGTGCTGCTGGGAGATGATGCTCTTGGTGTAGGCGTCCTGGTTGAAGGTGAGGCCGACCTCGCTGCCCTTGATGGTCATCTGGATGCCGTCGCCGGAGAGCTGGGCCTGGTAGGTGCTTGCCTTGGTGCCGTAGGCGGCGCTCACCTCGGCCGCGAGCTTGAGCGAGACGTCCGCGCCGTTGAGCGTGGTGTTGGGCATGAAGACGAAGCTGAAGGCCGCAAAGCCAACCAGGTAGATGACGGCCAGGACGCCCACGATGGAGCCGATGACGATGGCGGCCACCTTGCCGGCGTGGTTGCCCTTGTCCTCAGGCTCGGGCGAGGGCGCATAGCCGTACTGGGCCATGCCCTCGGCCATGCCAAACTGAGAGGTGATTGCGGCGGATTCGGCCTTGCCGGACGCCGCGTGCTTGCCCTTTTTGTTCTTCTTTTCCTTCTGCATTTTGGGCAGTCATTCCTTCTCGGCCAAGAGGCCGAACGCTAGCTCGTAGACACACTTGCGGTATCGTAGCGCAAGAAGCGGACATTAGTAGGTTCCACACCAATTAGTTACTACGGCGCAGGAGTCATTTCTGACACCCTGCGCGCCCCCGAGCAGAAAACGGGAAACCATGGCAGTCATCAAGCTCAGCACGGCAAACGACCCTCGCGTGGACGTCTACGCGCGCCTCACCGACCGCCAGCTGCGCAACAAGCTCGAGGCCAGTGCCTCGGTGCTCGTGGCGGAGAGCGAGAAGGTGGTCCGCGTGGCGCTCGCAAGCGGCCTTGAACCCCTCTCGTTGCTGCTTGAGGAGGGCCAGCTCGCCACCAGGGGCGACCTTGTTAAGGCCGTAGCGGGCCTGTCCGGCGCAGACGTGATGGCACGCGCCGGCCACGTGGAGATTTGCCCCGTCCCCGAGCTTCCCGTCTACGTGCTGCCGCATAGCGAGATCAGCAAGCTCGTGGGCTACAACGTCACCCGCGGCGTGCTCGCCGCCTTCAGGCGCCCGGCCGAGAGGAGCGCCGCCGAGGTCCTGGACGCGCTGCCCGCCGCCCGCCGCGTGGCCGTGCTGGAGGGCGTCACCGACGCCACCAACGTCGGCGCCGCCGTGCGCAGCGCCGCCGCCCTCGGCGTGGACGCGATGCTGCTCTCCCCCACCTGCTGCGACCCGCTCGTGCGCCGCTCCGTGCGCGTGAGCATGGGCACCATCTTCCAGCTGCCCTGGGGCCGCTTTGGCGAGTGGCCCTGCGCCGAGGGCGACGACGGCATCGCGCTGCTCAAGAGCCACGGCTTCAAGACCGCGGCGCTTGCGCTTCGCGACGACTCCTACGCGCTTGGCAACCCCGAGCTGCGGGAGGTTGACAAGCTGGCGATGCTCTTCGGCACCGAGGGCGACGGGCTTTCCAGCGAGACCATCGAGGCCTGCGACTACACCGTGAAGATCCCCATGTACCACGACGTCGACTCGCTCAACGTGGCAGCGGCAAGCGCCGTAACCTTCTGGGATTTGTGCCGATAGGGCCAGGGCGCTCGTTCTTCGCTAACGTGGTCGTCCGCCGCGCCCTAGGGTCGCCTTGCAAACGTCCTCGCACGGCTGGGCAACAGCGCCTGCAGATGCCACGCGCTTCTCCGCCGAGACCATAGTCACCTTGCAAACGTCCTCGCTCACCTGCGCTTGAGGGTTTCATGCCATAGGCGGCTGCGGAATGTTTGCTGCGGTGACTATGGCTCTCGGCTACCACGCCGGCATATGAAGGCGCTGAAATTGTCGCTGAGCTCCGCCGCAGCTTTCGGTACGTCAGTCTCTCGGCGACCCTGGGGCGCAGCTACCGTTTCGATGGGACGATGGGCAAAGGCCTGGCCCTATCGGACAAATCCTTACCACGCTGTTCAACATGGGAGTGAACCGAGGTTCTAACCGGTGACGAACATGCGGGATATAGGCTTGTTTCTTGCTTTCCGTCAGCCAACTAAGAGGTAAAACGCAGCCGAGTCCATGGTCATCGCAGCAAACATTCCGCAGCAGCCTATGGAATGAGGCCTTCTAGTGCTGTTGAGCGAGGACGTTTGCAAGATGACTATGGGCTCGGCGGAGAGTCGCGTTAGCCAAATGAGTGAGACACGCTAGTTGAACTTAACCAGCTTCGAGGCGATGCGGTAGATGCCGAGGGTGAACTTCTCGCCCACCTTGGTGGGGAGGT
>CAVHKV010000123.1:5129-6345 GCA_963636635.1 uncultured Bacteroidales bacterium | reverse complement strand
CGATGTGCTCGATGGCGTCGGCGAAGGTGACGTCGGGCTTGGCGACGGTCTTCTCAAACTCGTAGAGGTTCACGCAGACGAGGTCGATCATGCCGATGCCGTGCTCGGCGGCCTCGGCCATGTGCTGCTCGGAGTCGCGACGGGCGAGCAGGCCGCCGTGGACCTTGGGGTGCAGGGTCTTCACGCGGCCGTCCATCATCTCGGGGAAGCCCGTGTACTGCTCGATGGGCACCACGTTGACGCCGGCCTCGGAAAGGACGCGCGCCGTGCCTCCCGTTGAGATGACCTCGACGCCGAACTCATCCTCCAGCGCCTTCACGAACTCGACGACGCCGGTCTTGTCCGTAACCGAGACGAGCGCGCGCTTGATGGAACCCTCTGCCATGGAACCTCCTCGATGGTATGTAGCCTTCCGGGAGCGGCCTCCGTTGGGGCCGGGCCTGCGCCGCCTGCTCGCAAGCAAGCTGGGCAAACGCGCCCCAAGGCTTGAACTCCCAATTGTTCATTGTGACGCAATGCGCACGTCCGCGCTCGCAAGGCGGGAGAAAAACGGTTAGGCTTTATTTAGCAGACTACAAGGGGGATACATGGGGCTTTTTGGCGACGGCGTCACGTTTGAGCATCTCACGGGAGACGACCTCGACGACATCGTGGGCCTGGCGACCAACACCTGGTATTCGCCCGAGGGCAAGAGCGACCTCTCCGGCGGCGCCACCGAGGGCACCTGGCTCGACGACAGCGAGCGCAGCCGCATCTCCCGCCTCATGGCCACCGACGAGATTGCCTCCTACTTTGCCGACATGACCTGGGGCGTGAAGGCAATCATGGACGGCAAGACCGTCGGCGTCATCGTCACGCACGGCACCCACACCACCGCCGACGCGGTTGAGAAGTACGGGCGCGTGGGCGCCGAGGCCCGTCAGCGCGCCGAGGAGCTGCTCACCGCGGCCCGCGAGCGCAGCGAACACGCCGGTAACCCCGAGCCCGCCGAGAATGCCTACCACGACGAGCTGCGCGCCACCGAGGAGATGCGCGAGGAACTCGACCTCGACGGCCAGCCGCGCATCCTGCTGCTCGTGGTGAGCCCCGAGGCCCGCGGACACGGCCTGGGCAAGCGACTGCTCGAGAAGGCCCTCGACCACTTCCGCCGCCACGGCGCCGAGCGCTACTGGCTCGTCACCGACGCGGACTGCGACTGGCCCTTCTACGAGCACCT
>CAVHKV010000123.1:0-5056 GCA_963636635.1 uncultured Bacteroidales bacterium | reverse complement strand
GAGGTGTAGGCGCAGCTTCCGAGCGCAGGCGCGCGGATGGGGCGGAGCGGCGCCCGTGGCGAACGCGCTTCGCTAGGGCCTGCTCACGCGGATTCGGTGCAGGCAAGAACGGCCCAGCGCAGAGGGCAGGTCGCTAGCGCATAACAAGCGATATGAATCGGGCGTCCCCGGCAATGTCGAGGACGCCCGTTTTCTTTGCGTTAGAACATGTTGGCAGCAGACCGGCTTAGGGCCGCGAGCCGCAAGCAAATTGCCCGCGCGCGGAAGCGACGGCCCAACGAAGCCGGAGCCAGCCGCAATCGGCCGCAGCCAGCCGTGGCCCAGCCAGCCGCGACCAGCCGCACGGCCCGCGCGGCGCTAGAAGGCGCCGCCGCCACCGCCGCCACCGCCGCCTCCGCCGCCACCGCCGGAGAAGCCGCCGCCTCCGCCGCCACCGGAGCTGAAGGAAGACCCGGCAAGCTCGGCCGTGGTGACGGTGTGGGCGCTGTCGTAGTTCTGGGTGACGAACGAGGCCGGCGAGCCGATGGAGCCGTAGTCGTGGTACCACCAGTAGCCGTAGAAGTAGGGGTCATCGAGAATCTCGGGCGCGGCCACCTTGAGCTGCTCGATCACGCGGTCGGCCACGCCGAGGACGACGGCCATGACGAGCAGGCGGTCCCACAGGGCAACGTCCTTGGGCACGGCCTCGTCGAGCAGCGTGAACTCCTCGAGCCAGCGCCGCAGGGCGGCGAGCTTGGCGTAGAGCTCGATGCCCTCCTCAGACATGGGCTTGAGCTCGAGCGCAAAGGCGATGCCGGCGGAGAAGCACACCACGCAGACGCTGATCGAAATAAAGCCGAGGGCTATCGCGTCGGCAGCCAGCAGCATGATTGCGCCCAGAAGGCCCACGGCGAGCAGCAGCGAGGAAAGGACGATGAGGGGCGCGCGGCCCGTGGGTTTGCCGTTCTTGAAGAAGCCGCGCTCCTCGGTGCGCTCCTTGATCTCCTTCTCCCACTCCTCCATGGCCTCCGAATAGGTGGCCGGTGCCTGCCTGGCCGCACGCTTGAAGTCGGAGACGCGCAGGTTGGAGTAGCCGCCCGCAGGCGCCGTGGAGCGCTTGCGGTCCTTGCCGCGCGGCGCCACCACGTTGAACAGCAGGTTCATGGCCGCGTCGTCGATGGCATCGGTGGCGTTGAGCGAGCCGCGCGTGATCAGGTAGTCCTTGGGCTTGCCCTTCTTGTCGCTCACGAGGTCGAGGCCGATGACGCCGTCGTCGGTGAGCTTCATGAGAGTGGCCGTGAAGCACTCGCCACCCACCAGGTTGCGATTCCACAGGGCGCCGAGCACCGCCGGGTGGTCATCGGAAGGAACGTCGCGGAAGTACTTGTCGCTAAAGTTGGGCGCCTTCATGTTCTTGTAGCGGCGCCTGAGCAAAAGGGCGACCGCAAGCGTGAGGGCCGGGGCGCCCAGGCCCGCGGCGGCACCGACGCCCATGATGAGGCGGGCGCGCTCGCGGCGCTCGTTTGCCTCGTCGGCCCAGCGCTGTTCCTGAGCAAGAATGATGTTGAGCATGTTCGTGGACGAGGCGTCCATCTGCGAAAGCCATGTTACCGGGAAGGTTATGCGGGCCTCGGCGTACTCGGAGGTGCCCACACCCGGCACGGTGTAAACCACGTCGTCGCCGTCAAAGGCCAGCGAGGCGTCGAGCGGGCCGTGGCCCCAGGCGCGCACGTTGTCCTCGGGCGTCACGCTCTCGCCGGAGGGAACGGGCAGGTGCACGCGGTAGGTGACGTCCTGCGACTCCACGTCCCAGCCGTCCGAGACGAACTTGTAGTAGAGCTCGCCGGCGTCGGCCCAGGCGTTCACGACGTTGGTGACCGTGTAGGAGATGCGCACGGTTGCGCTCTCGTCCTCGTGGGGCGTAAAGATCTTCACGCGCAGGTAGTTGGAGCCCTCGTAGAGCTCGTAGGTGCCCACGTCGTTGGAGTCCGACTCCTCAAAGGTGATGCCGCTCGTGAGGTCCTCGACGGCAAGGTCCTCGATGGAGACGTCCTCGTCGTAGGAAGAGCGCGAGTCCGGCCCCTCCTCGGAGAGGTCCCAGTAGACGCCGTTGAACGAACCGCTGAAGTCGAAGGTTCGCTCCTCCACGACGCTGATGGAGCCGTCGGTGTTGACGGTGAGGTCGCCGTTTACGCTCGTGATCTCGTACTCGCGGGCCTGGGCCGCCTGCGGCGCCAGCGCCAGCGCAAGCGTTGCGAGCAGAAGCGCGAGGCAGGCGCGCCAGCCAAAGGTGGCCTTGCGGTGCTTGTCCATAGAACTCCCTTGGTCGGAAGCAAAACCGATGCCATGGTACCTGAACGCCGCCTGAGCGCCCACGCCCCCGCCAAACGGCTGTGCCATACTGGGCGGCATGGATAGCGAGCAGAACCTGGGCGCGAGCGTGCCCTCCACCTCACAAAATGCCGACGCCGGAAGCCTTGGCGAGCAAAGGCCCGTCGTAGGACGCTTTGCGCCAACGCCCTCGGGCCGCATGCACCTGGGCAACGTGGCCTCGTGCCTCGTGGCCTGGCTTTCCGCCCGCGCAGCCGGCGGGCGCATGGTACTGCGCATCGAGGATCTCGACCCGCGCGCCCAGAGCCGCGAGGCCGCGCGCCTCATCATGGATGACCTCACCTGGCTGGGACTCGATTGGGACGAAGGCCCCTTCTGGCAAAGCGATCGGGCCGACGTCTACGCCGAGGCCATCGCAAAGATGCAGGACAGGGGTCTCACCTACCCCTGTTTCTGCACGAGAAGCGAGCTCCATGCTGCCTCCGCCCCGCATGCCAGTGACGGCACCTACGTCTACGCCGGCACCTGCCGGGGCCTCAGCGCAGAGGAGGTGGCACGGCGCAGCGAGAGCCGGCCGCCGGCCATGCGCCTGCGAGTACCCGAGCCCGCAGACCCGGCCTCCACCATCTGCTTCACCGACCTCGCCTTTGGCCACGTTGAGGAGAACCTCGCCCAAGAGTGCGGCGACTTCCTTGTGCGCAGGAGCGACGGCGTAGTTGCCTACCAGCTCGCCGTTGTGGTCGACGATGCCGAGATGGGCGTCACGCAGGTGGTACGCGGGCGAGACCTGCTTGGCTCGGTGGCAAGGCAGATCTACCTTGGCAAGCTCCTTGGCTTCGAGGCGCCCAGCTACGGGCACATCCCCTTGCTCGTGGCCCCCGACGGCAGGCGCCTCTCCAAGCGTGAGCGCGACCTCGACCTCGGCGCGCTCAGGGAGCGCTACGCAGGCCCCGAGCCGCTCATCGGCGCCATCGCCAGCCGCCTTGGCCTCTGCGAACCGGGCGAGGACGTAAGCGCCGGCGAGCTTGTGGCGCGCTTCTCCTGGGAAAGAATCGCCGCCAATCGCAGCGACATCGTTGTTGATGAAGGCTTTTTGCCCGAATAGCCATTTTTGGCCGTTTTGCTCGTTTGCACTTTCCCGACATTGGGGTATGATGCTTTAGCACCTTTTACGGAGAGCTGACCGAGAGGCCGAAGGTGCTCGCCTGCTAAGCGAGTATACCCCCCAAGGGTATCTGGGGTTCGAATCCCCAGCTCTCCGCCAGAACGCGCAAGCCCCGCAGCCCGCCTGCGGGGCTTTTTGTTTGGTTGCAATCAGCTCCATCCACCTCCCGCCCAGCTGAAGAGCGCCCCTAAGAGCGGTCCCTTTAGGCGTCTATGCGGTTATGAAGGTACGAGCATGCTTCCACCCAAACGAACTCAAGAATCCAAGGCAGCTCAAGCACATCCCGCGAGACGGCCCGAACCTCCTCGCCCGATTTTTCCAGCGCTGAGAAATCGCAGCTCCAGCGCCGAATTCAAAATTAATCGAAAAAAGTGCTTGACGGCAGACGGGGTGAGTGCGATTATAAATAACGCGCTGCGGCATTAGCTCAGCTGGATAGAGCGTTTGACTACGAATCAAAAGGTCATAGGTTCGAATCCTATATGCCGCACCATTACATGTTCGAGGCCGGGAGCTTAGCTTCCGGCCTCTTTTGTTATGCCGGTCGGGCGACAGAGGCCATAGCTGCGGAGCGGCGCCACTCAAGGCGCCCAGCCCCGCCCTAGGCGGCTACCTCCCCTGGGCGGAACAGCGCCTTGTTGGGCCCGAAGGCGCGGAACTCGAAGGGAATGCCGGCCACGTCCATGAGATCCAGCAGATCGGTGAACATGACCTCCTCGTCCTCGAACAGGATGCGCAACAGGGCGCCAAGCCGCGCCTCGCCGTCATTGAAGGGCCCGACGAGCAGCTGACGCAGCGCGAAGAGATGCTCGCGGGGCACAAAGGCCGCGGCGATATGCCAGGGCGCGTCGAAGGCCTGCTGGGTAACCTCGCCTTCCGAGCGGGCAAAGATAAGCGCACCCTCCCGCCTCTCCAGCAACACGAGCTGCATGGACTCGCACGCGCCGCCGCGCTCCGCGAAGACCTCGCACCCCAAGGACGTTTCTGCCAAACCGTTCATGTGAACTCCTCTCTTCGTTCCTGATAAGAGCAGCATAGAGGAGAAACCGGACACTAAACCAAACTTGTGTTCGTATCGTCGATGCGTCTAGCAGCGGTTTTGCAACACGGCTCAACCAGATTTTGCGCAAATACGAAATAGGGGTCGCTGCTCTCGCAACGGCCCCTCGCTTGCTTGCCACCTATACCCGTCTATTCCGGGCGCCACCTTGGCTGGCGCCCAGGCTAGTCGATGCAGACCTTGGTGACGTTGGCCTTCTCGTCCTGCTTGGGGACGTTGACCGTCAGCACGCCGTCGGCAAGCTTGGCGGACAGGCCGGCCGTGGCGGCGTCCTTCAGGAAGACGCCGCGGGTGCAGGTGTACTCGCAGCTCTCACGCTGCAGGAAGTTCTTGGCCTTCTGCTCGTCGGAGTCCTTCTTGTCAATCGAGATGGAGAGGCGGCCCTCATTGAGCTCGACGTCAATCTGGTCACGGGCAACGCCGGGGACATAGGCGGAGATGACGTAGGCGTCACCGGCGTCCTCAACGTCCATCTTGAAATCGGCCACGTTGCTGACGGGCGACATCAGGGTGTCCAGTAC
>CAVHKV010000122.1:0-6387 GCA_963636635.1 uncultured Bacteroidales bacterium | reverse complement strand
CCTCCACAAGGCCGGCCACCGGGTCGCACACGAGGCCGAGCAGGCTCTGGATGGCCATGGAGGCCGCGGCCGACGCCTGGGCGGACGTGCCGCCGGCAAGCTCCACCACAGCGGCCGCGGCCATGGCGGCGGCCGCGCCCGTCTCGGCCTGGCAACCGCCCTCGGCGCCAGCCAGCGTGGCGTTGTGCTCAATCACGAGACCTACGGCGGCAGCCGTAAAGAGCGCCATGACGCAGGCCTGCTCGCTCGCGCCGTGCTCAACGGCCATGGTGAGCACCGCGGCGGGCAAGATGCCGCAGGAGCCGGCCGTGGGGGCCGCCACGATGCGGCCCATGGCGGCGTTGAGCTCGCTCACCGCAAGCGCGCGGGCAACGGCGCGCCCCACGATGCCGCCGCTCACGCTGCCAGCGGCAGCCACGCGCATGCGATGGGCGTCTCCGCCGGTAAGGCCGCTGGCAGAGCGCAGGTCTGCCGCGCAGCCCGGCTCGATGCACTCGCGCATCACAGCGAGGCGCTCAGCCATGCGCCCAAAGAGTTCCTCGGGCGCCACCTGCATGGCGTGGGCCTGCTGGGCGAGCACCACGTGGCTCAGGGGGACGCCCGCCGCCTCGGCGCTCGCCACGGCGTCTGCCAGGCGGGCATAGACGAAGTCTGCCGAAAGGCCGGTCACATCAGGCGCAGGAATCTCGCAAGCAACGGAGCGCCCGCCCGCGGCCACGGGCGCCACCTCGATGCAGCGCTCCACGCCCTCGATGGCCTCGATGCGCTCGGCGGCGTCCGCGCCGGCGTCGCCCTCCACCTCAATGGTCATGACGGCCACGCCACCGCGCTGCTGGCGCGAGAGCGAGAAGTCGCAGATGTTGGCGCCGCTTCCGGCCAAGACCTCGGTAACGCCCGCGATGAGGCCGGGGGCGTCCACATGGCGCACCACGAAGGTGGTGCGCAGGCCGGTGAGCCGCACCTGCATGCCGTCGATGCGGCTCACCTCCACCTGGCCGCCGCCCACGGAACTGCCGAGCACGCTCACGTGCGCTCCGCCCTCGCCCCACAGCTCAATGAGGGCGGAGTTGGGATGCAGCCCTTCCGCCTCGCCGGCGGCAAAGCTCACGTCCACGCCGCGCTCACGGGCAATCTCAAGCGAGTTGCGCAGGCGCGAGTCGTCGGCGGCCATGCCCAGCACGCCGGCCGCGATGGCGCGGTCCGTGCCGTGGCCGCGCCCCGTCTTGGCAAAGCTGCCGTAGAGCGTCACGCTCGCGCGGGCTACCTCGGCGCCCAAGAGCGAGCGCGCGATGGCGCCCAGGCGCGCAGCTCCTGCGGTATGCGAGCTAGAAGGCCCAATCATCACGGGCCCGATGATATCGAGAACGTTGGACACGAAGGCCTCCTAGAGTTCACAAGGGCAGGAGCTGGGCGCAGGCCAAGCAAGCGTAAGGCAAAGGAAAGGCAGCTGGGCCAGCCCATCGACAAACGGGCAAGCCGGGCACCCGCGCCGAGTGCCCGCGCAATCCGCACGCAAGCCAGCGCCACAGCGTCGGCCTACGAGCCCTCGCGCCCTCCCCTACCTGCGCTTTGTTCGGGACTTGGGGCGCACGCGGCGGCGCATGGAGCCCACGGCCGCGCGGGCCGCCGCCTTGGCGCGCGGCGTGAGGTCGGCCTCGTCATGCGTGCGCCAGTCAAAGCGGATGCTCAGGTAGCGCAGGGCCACAACCGCAAACAGGCAGGCAAAGCCGGCCAGCACCAGCGGGCAGCCAACGAACGCGAGCAGGGCAAAGGCAACGGAGCCGGCCAGGCAGGCCACGGCGTAGTAGTTGGAGCCCTGGAAGATGGCCGGCGTGATGCCCGCGAACGAGTCGCGCAGAGCACCGCCGCCCACGGCCGTCACCACGCCCATGATGACCACATAGAGCGGGTTCAACCCGGCGGCAAAGGCCTTGCTCGAGCCGGCAAGCGCAAACAGCGCCACGCTCAGCGTGTCGGCAAAGAGGATGGAGCGGTCCAGGTTCATGAAGAGGCCGCGGAAGTAGAACGTGAGCACGCAGATGGCCAGCGACACCCAGATGAGGTCCGGGTGCTGCATGAAGTAGACGTCGGTGGCGCCCATGAGCAGGTCTCGCACGATGCCGCCGCCAAAGCCGGTGAGGAATCCCGCCACCGTGGTGCCCACCACGTCGAGCCTGCGCCGGCAGCCGAACATGGCGCCCGTGAGGACGCCCACGACCACCGAGGCGTAGTCAACGACGACGGGGACCGACAGAACGGTCCCCGCCTGTGTCATGAACAGAAAGGCGTCCACGCTACTCGGAGCGGTGGTCGGCCCTGTGCGTGCGCACGAACTGCGGCTGCTCCTTGCCGTCCACCGACTCCTTGGTCACGACGACGCGGCTCACGGTAAGGTCGCTCGGTACGTCGAACATGGTCTGCTGGAGGGTCTTCTCGGCAATGGCGCGCAGGCCGCGGGCGCCGGTCTTGCGCTCGAGCGCCAAGCGGGCCATCTCGCGCAGGGCCTCGGGCTCAAACTCGAGCTCCACGCCCTCGATCTCGAACATGCGACGGTACTGCTTCACGATGGCGTTGCGCGGCTCGGTGAGGATGCGCACCAGGTCGTCCTCGGTGAGCTGCTTGGTGGAGCAGATGACCGGGATGCGGCCCACGAACTCGGGGATCATGCCAAACTTGTGCAGGTCCTGCGGGGTGACCTCGGCCATGAGCTCGTTGTCGGACTCGCTCACCTTGGTGGCGAGCTCGGAGTCAAAGCCGATGCCCTTCTTGCCGATGCGGTCGGCCACGATCTTGTCGAGGCCCACGAAGGCGCCGCCGCAGATGAACAGGATGTTGGTGGTGTCGATCTTGATGAGCTCCTGCTGCGGGTGCTTGCGGCCGCCCTGGGGCGGGACGCTGGCCACCGTGCCCTCGAGGATCTTCAGCAGCGACTGCTGCACGCCCTCGCCGGAGACGTCGCGCGTGATGGAGAGGTTCTCGGCCTTGCGGGCCACCTTGTCGATCTCGTCGATGTAGACGATGCCCACCTGCGCGCGCTCGATGTCGCCGTCGGCGGCGGTGATGAGCTTGAGCAGGATGTTCTCCACGTCCTCGCCCACGTAGCCGGCCTCGGTGAGGGTGGTGGCGTCGGCGATGGCGAAGGGCACCTCGAGGAAGCGCGCGAGGGTCTGGGCCAGCAGCGTCTTGCCGGTGCCGGTGGGGCCAAGCAGCAAGATGTTGCTCTTGGCAAGCTCCACGCGCTCCTCGTCCTGATCACCCTCGGCGTGCTCGCCCAGGGCGTGACCCAGGCGCGCGGCGCGGTCGGCCATGCAGGCGTCGGTGAGGCTGTAGGCCACGCGGCGGTAGTGGTTGTACACGGCCACGCTCATGGCGCGCTTGGCGTCCTCCTGGCCCATCACGTACTGGCTGAGCTCGTCATAGATCTCGTGCGGGGTGGGCAGGTTGGCGCCGGAGGGCAGGCTCATCAGGGCGTCGGTGAGGTCGTCTCCGCCGTCGTAGTCGTCTTCTCGCTCGGCGTCCAGAATCATGTCGTAGCAGGCGGTCACGCACTCGTCGCAGATGAAGGTGCCGTTGAGGCCCTGGACGAGCTTGTTGACCTGCTCGCGGCTCTTGCCGCAGAACGCGCAGTGCACGCCCTCGGGGTTCATGGGGTCACGGAAGCTGGACACGCTCTACTCCTCCTTGGCGGCGTCGTTGCGAGAGGTGATGACCTTGTCGACGAGGCCGTACTCGAGCGCCTCGCTGGCGCGCAGGTAGCGGTCGCGTTCGGTGTCCTCGTTGATGCGCTCAACAGGCTGGCCGGTGACCTCGGAGAGGATCTCGTTCAGGCGCTGGCGGATCCAACGGGTCTCGTCGGCCACGATCTGGATGTCGGTCTGCTGGCCCTGGACGCCGCTGCTGGGCTGGTGGATGAGCACCATGGAGTTGGGAAGCGCCAGGCGCTTGCCCTTGGCGCCGCAGGCCAGGATGGCCGCGCCCATGGAAGCGGCCATGCCCACGCAGATGGTGGAGACGTCGGGCTTGATGTAGTTCATCGTGTCGATGATGCCGAGGCCGGCGTAGACGTCGCCGCCCGGGGAGTCGACGTAGAGCATGATGTCCTTGTCGGGGTCCTCGGCCTCGAGGTGCAGAAGCTGCGCCACCACGAGGTTGGCGGAGTCGCGCGTGACCTCCTCGCCGAGGAACACGATGCGGTCGTTCAGCAAGCGGCTGTAGATGTCGTAGCTGCGCTCGCCGCGCGGCGTCTGCTCAACGACATAGGGGATGTTGGGGATGTTGCGAACCGGTGCGTACATGCGGTCCTCCTAGCTAGTGCGTGCGGGTGAGAAAAAGCCGGACGGGGCCACAAGACCCCGCCCGGCGTATATACCCAATGGGTGCCTGCTACGTCGCGGGCGGATGTTCCTCGCTACTCGGCGTCACGCTTGGCGCGGCGCTCGGCAACCTCGTCGACGATGTTGACCTTGGCGTTCTCGAGCAGCCAGTCGAGGGCCTTGGAGCGCTTGATGGACTCGCGGACGGCGGGCATGCGGCCGGCCTCGGTGAACTCCTTGATGGAGGCGTCGACGTCGCTTATGCCGGCGTTCTCGAACTCGGAGCGGACGTCCTCCTCGGTGGCGGCGAGGCCGAGCTTCTTGGCCAGGGCGTCGAGGGCGAGGCTCTGGCGGGCGCGCTCGGCGGCCTGGGCGTTGAGGTCGGCGATGAAGTCGTTCACCTGGACGCCGCGGGCCTGCAGCCAGGTGTCGAGCGTGAGGCCCTGACGCTGGAGCTGGGCCAGGAAGTCCTGGGCGAGCTCGTCGAAGACCTCCTTGACGTAGTCGGCCGGGACCTCGTCGAGCTTGAGGGCCTCGGTGATCTTCTCGATGACGCGGGTCTCCTTGAGGTTGGGCAGCTGGACCTTCTTGTCCTCGGCGACCTCCTCCTTCACGGCGTCCTTGAGGGCGTCGACGGTGTCGAAGCCAAAGCCCTTCTTGGCCAGCTCGTCGTCGAGCTCGGGCACGACGTGCTTCTTGGCGCTCTTGAGGGTCACCTTGACCTTGACGTCCTTGTCCTCGAGCTTGAGCTCGACGTCGGTGGTCTCGCCGACCTTCATGCCGGTGACGGCCTCGTCAAACTCGGCCGGGACGGTGGTGGAGCCGATCATGAAGGGACGGTCCTCGCCGGCGAGCTGCTCGCCGTTCTCGACGTTCTCGATGTCGAGGGTGAGCATGTCGCCCTTGGCGGCGACGTAGTCCTCGGCGGCGTCCTCGAAGGTGCCGTGGTAGCTCACGAGGGCCTCGAGCTGCTCGGCGACCTCGGCCTCAGTGACCTCCTCGGGGGGCATGTTGATCTCGGGGGCGTCGTAGCTCTCGAGCTCGCAGTCCGGGCGGAGGTTGATGGTGGCGTTGAGCTCGTAGTCGGCGCCCTCCTTGGCGAGCACGGGCTCGTCACCGAAGGTGGGCTGGCCCACGGGCACCACGTCGAGCTCGTTGAGCATGAGCGGGGTGGCGGCGTTCAGCAGCTCCTCGGAAGCCTCGGCCAGCACGGCCTCCTTGCCCACCAGGCCGTCGATGACCGGACGCGGGGCCTTGCCCTTGCGGAAGCCCTGGAACTTGTACTTGTTCGCGATGTCCTTGTACGCCTTCTTGACGGCGGCGTCGACGTCGGCGGCGGCGATGACGAGCTTGGCCTCGAGCTTGTTGTCCTTGGGCTCGGCGGCGGTGACGGTGATCTTCAACGTTCCTCCTGATTGACTTTCCTGCGGGCGGGCCCCTGTGGCCCACGACGGCGGTAGGGCGCGTGGCGCCCGCATGCACAAAACAAAGCGATTCTACCAAATGAGCGGCCCCGTAGCACGCACGGAGTGACGCCCGACGCGGCACACACAACCAAGAAGGGAGGCCACCGAAAGCGATGGCCTCCCCCGTGCGTTCTTTGGTGCGGGCGACAGGAATCGAACCTGCACGAAGTCTCCCCCACTGGAACCTAAATCCAGCGCGTCTACCAGTTCCGCCACGCCCGCGAAGCGAACTAGCCAATGGTAGCAGACTTTCCCCCGCACCAACCCAGCAGTTGCGCCGGATTGACGGACGCGCGGCGGCGCTGGCGGAGTCGCGGGCGGACAGCGTCCCATGTTGCACGCGCGGCGCAGCGCAGGCGCCACCACCCCACCGCCAACGAAAACGCCCCCGCGGGCGCGGCAAGGCCGCAAGCCCACGGGGGCGCAAGAGCTCAAAGGCCAGAAGCGACTAGCAGACGCCCTGGGCGAGCATGGCGTCGGCGACCTTGAGGAAGCCGGCGATGTTGGCGCCCATGACGTAGTTGCCGGGCTGGCCGTACTCGGTGGCGGTGCTGTCCACGTTGTGGAACATGCCGCGCATGAGCTGCTCGAGCTTGCCGTCGACCTCC
>CAVHKV010000121.1:0-6425 GCA_963636635.1 uncultured Bacteroidales bacterium | reverse complement strand
ATGCGTCTTCTCCCATCCGCTCGGCTTCGGCGTGATGCGAGCCCATGTATTCGAGAATGAGTTTGTTGGCGCTCCAAAGCTCGTCCGGTCTAATGACCTGCCTTTGCGTGAGCGTGCAGCCGGTTCCGTGTACTGGAAGCTCGGGATTGAGCTCAGGCTTTGGCAGCCCTTGTCCTCCCATAATGCGCGGAGCAACTATGGCCAGGCATAGCTTTGCCTCGGCGGGCGAGGCTGCGCCGGCTACCAGCGAACCCACCACTCTGCGCAGAATGCGGAACCTTGGAGAGTCGCGGTTGCCGTCCTTTGTGTCCGCGTTCGCAAGGATGCTCTGCGGCGTGGCGAGAGGTTCGACATCGGTGACGAACCCGTCTTCCTCGTCTGAACAAATAGCGAAGGTGCCACAAAGTTCGTACGCGAGAAGAAGCTGGCGCAGGGGCGCGCTGCCCTCACAAATCTGGAAGAGGGCGTCTTCGGGGGTGGCGACGCTGAGGCCTGTGCATATTCTTTCCGTGCAAGTTTCGTAGCGCGGGACGAGGCATCTGGCGTATGGGGAGCTGATTCGCGCGCAACCATCGGAGATGGTCAGTTGCAACGGCGTTGGCAAGCCGAGCTCACGAGCAAGCTCCTTTACCGCAACCCCGCCGCTCGGCGTCCTTGGAATCTCGGAAGGCTCGGGGTAGGGCTTGCCGACGGCGGCGGCCACCCTGCGCTTTCGATGGAACTCGAGTGCGCTTTCACGTGAGAGTATTAGTGCCTCTGGGCATGTTCCTGTTCCCATGCTGACCCCTTTCCTAGAGGAACAAGGATAGGGGTCAAGCCATCTAACAAAACCTGTTTTCGTTCTAACGGAGACCTGACACCCCAGGTAGACAAGTGCGTTTTGCGCGCTTCGTAGAGAAGGCGGCTCGGCGAGCGTGAGAGTTGCCGCCTTGAGCGGCTCGCTGTTCCTCTATCCACGCCCCATCCGGAGACTCACGCGAGTCAAATTGGACAAACGGCCGTCAATCCTGTCAGATTTGTGTCAGGCAACAATGCTCGTTTGGCCGGATCTCTGATTGCCTAGCTCTCTGTTAGCTCACCATTGACAGTTATTGCCCTGCGCATCCGGCGGGTTGCCCGCGTCAGGCCGAAACGGCAGAGGGGATGATACATGGGCACGCTAGGCAAAGCTTCGGAGCCGGCGGACTCAATGTCAATGGTGGTTCAGCAGAGAGTTGCCTAGAAGTTCGGGCATTCATACTTTTCCGTGCGTCCTCTGAACGCAGCAAGTCGCATTGGCCATGAACGGCAACGAGTCACCCCTGCGGTTTATTCCATTCGTCCCGGCTTTGCGAGGGTGGGGCAGACGCGCCAACTGGGCATTGCTGCTAGCACTCTTCGGTGCCGGGGCGATGCGTAGAAATTCGGCTGCCGGATTCGGAACCGATGGCCAGGCGCCTCTTTCGCCTCGAGTTTCCAACGCGGACTCCATTACAGTCATACGAGTGTTGATAGCGGCCGCTCGGGCGGCTGGCGAGTTGATGGGAGTGAGACGGTGGACATGCAAGGAGGCGCGAAGGCGGCCGAGGGCACGTCGGGTGTGTCGGCGCCCAAGCACAAGATTTACTGCTTTGAGTGGGCGAGGGGGATCGCCGCTGCCATGGTTGTGCTCATCCACGTGATGACGGGAATCATGGACAACTACCCCATAGAAGTGGTCGGGGGGGTCGCGTCGTTGTCTGGTCGGTGCTGCAGCTGGTGCTGACTCGCTGGGCGGTGCCCGTCTTCCTCATGATTTCCGGGGTGCTGCTACTGGAGCCCTCTAAGAGGGTCGCTTGGAAAGACGTGTGGCGCTATGAGCGTCGCATGATTCTCGTGCTCATCACCTTCGGTTATCTCTTCTGCCTCATGGAAGAGTACGTCGCGATTCGCTGCGTTGGCCTGCGGCTCTTTAGAGAGTCCCTTCTCAACCTGCTTTCGGGGAAAAGCTGGAGCCACCTGTGGTACCTCTACGCGCTGATGGGCATATACCTGCTGCTTCCCGTCTTCAGGTCGTACGTGGCCAGCGCAACCAGGGAAGACCAGCGTACGTTCCTCATCGTTCTGTTTGTCTTCACTGTTCTCGTTTCCTCCGTTAACGAGATATTCGGCACTGAGCTCAAGACCTTCGTTTGGCTGCCGTGCTACGTCTTCTACTTCCTGCTTGGCCACTACGCGTTCCGTTGGGTCTCCCTCGATGCCCGACTTGCCGTGATTTGCGTGGTCCTGACCATTGCCGGTTGCGTGGTCCAGGTGTCGTATGTGCTCGGCGGCTCCTATGGCGCGTGGGTCCGTGGTCCGGCGTCGCCGTTTGTCACGGCGCTCTCCCTGCTCGTCTTCCTCTCGTTCAAGCGCTGGCTCGACCGTCCCTACAAGCCGAACGGCGTCGTTGCGCTGCTCTCTTCTTACAGCCTCGGCATCTACGTGCTGCATCCGCTGTTCCTCAATGTCGCCTACAAGGCCCTCGGTCTCGGGCCGTGGTCCATGCCGCCCGTGATCTTTGAGGTTGGCATGTGGTCCTTCGCCTTCTTTGGCTCCGTCGCCATGATGTGGGTGCTCAGGAAGATTCCAGGCGTGCGCAGGATTATGTAGGGGACATGCGAGCGGCTGCGGGTGGGCCTTGAAGCACGCGAATAGCTACGGATGGGGCGGCCGTAGTCCACGTTGGGCTCCAGTGGTATCCGTAGACCTACGCTTGGCGCATGCTAGCCCGTCGGTGGCTTCGCTCGACTCCGTACGCCTACCGGTGGCTCAAACGTATTCGGTCGACGGGTTTTGTTGCAGGATGAGCCGGGTATTCGTTTTTTGATTTGCGAGGGATGTGCGACCGCTAGTGGAAGCGGGGGAGCGGCGGCACGCGGAGTCGCGGTATGCTGTGGGTGGGCGATTGTCCGCTCATTACGTGCGAAGCGGCTCGCCGTTCGGCGGCCTGGAATAGAAAGCGAGGGTTCGATGTCTGAGAAGCCTTTGGTCTCCGTGATCGTGCCGGCGTATAACGTGGAGCGCTGGATCGAGCGCTGCGTGGAGTCGGTGCTCGCCCAGACCCTCGCAGACCTCGAGGTCATCGTCGTGGACGACGGCTCGCCCGACAACGCCGGCGCCCTGGCCGACGCCATCGCCGAGCGCGACCCCCGCGTGCGGGTCATCCACCAGAAGAACGGCGGCCTCTCCGCGGCCCGCAACGTCGGCATCGAGTCGGCCCGCGGCAGCCTGCTCTACTTCCTGGACTCCGACGACTACATCGACCCCGACTGCCTCGAGGTCCTTCGCGGCGCCATGGTGGGCACCGGCGCGGCCATGGCCGTCGGCGGCCTGGTTGAGGTGGACGAGGCCGGCAAGGAGCTGCAGCGCGTCCTCGTCGAGCCCAAGGTCGTTGACGAGCGAGGCTACTGGGACTCCTTCGAGGCCGATCACCAGGGCGAGGAGTACGTGGAGTACATCGTCAGCTGGAACAAGCTCTACGACCGCTCCATCTTCGACCACGAGCGCTTCGACGTCGGCAAGCTCCACGAGGACGAGCTCATCATCCACCGCCTCGTGGCCCGTGCCGGCAAGGTGGCCTTCGCCAACACCTCGGGCTATCGCTACGTGCAGACCACGGGCTCCATCATGCACACGCCCAAGCCCGGCCCCTTCCTGGACGCGGCCGAGGGGTTCCTCGCGCGCAGCGTCTACTTTGAGGAGCGCGGCTGGACCGACCTGGCCTTCTCCGCCCTGTGCGAGGCGCGCGGCTCGCTCGTGCAGTGCCTCGAGACCAACCCCGACAGCATCTCCGACGAGCGCTTCCTCAAGCTGAAGGCCGGCTGCTTCGCCTCGCAGGCTCGCTTTGCGCCCAAGACCCGCCGCGAGGTCAAGCGCAGGTTCGACGGCCTCTTCTTCACCTTCGCCCCCAGGCTCTACGTAGCCATGGACGCCAAGAGGAAGCTCTAGCAAGGCTCGCATTTGCATACGAACGGCATGAGCGAGGCCGCGCGGATGGCATTCCGTGCGGCCTCGTTTTGTCACTAACAGGCCGTTTTCACTGATATGAACACCCGTACGTATCTGTTGTTCAATGTGCACTTACCGGAAAAATCAAATTGTGCTTGACAATCAAGTTTCTTCGAATTCTCCCCGGTTTATGCGTTGATTAAATAGTTAACCTGCAAACAAAACTAAAGCATCTACCTGCGCGTTTGCCGAATTGATGTTGTGTCGCTGCCTGCGCGCGGGGTACAAATCACTTCAGCCGGAAGAGCCCTTTCGGTAAGCAATGAGCCGGCGTGCATGGGGCGCGTCGGACTGCCTTTTCCAGAGGACCGCAAGGGCAAGGTACGCAAGGCAAGCCAAGCCGGGCGAGCCCAGGTGGGCAAGCCGCGGGCGAGGCGAGCACGCTACGCAAAAGGAAGAAGGAGGAGAAATGAAGATCGTTGCAGTTAGTGCCTGCACCGTGGGCATCGCCCACACCTACATGGCCAAGTCCGCCATCGAGGACGAGTGCAAGAAGCGCGGGTACGAGTGCAAGGTCGAGGCCCAGGGTGGTATGGGCATCGACGATGAGCTCAGCCAGGAGGACGTTGACTCCGCTGACCTCGTGATTCTGACGACCGACGTGGGCATCGAGGGCGAGGACCGCTTCGAGGCCAAGAAGGCCGCCAACCGCTTCTACAAGGTCGGCACCGCCGACGCCATCTCCGACGCCGCCGCGGTCATCGACGGCGCCCTCAAGCAGGCCGGCATCGACGCCTCCGCCGTCGTGGCGAGCGCACCTGCCGCCGAGCCGGCCAAGGCCAGCGCCGCCCCCGGTGGCGCCAAGGTGGCCTCCAAGGAGTCCATCTTCTCCAACCCCGGCCAGACCCTGCTTAACGCCTTCAACACCGGCGTGAGCTACTTCATCCCCATCGTCGTCATCGGCGGCGTGTTCCTGGCCTTCTCGCTGGCCTCCGGCACCGCCGGCGACTCCGGCATGGAGGTCACCAACCCCGTCATGGTGAGCCTCAACACCATCGGCATGGCTGGTATCTCCACCATGATCCCGGTGCTGGCCGCCTACATCGCCTACTCCATGGCCGGCAAGCCCGCCCTCGCCCCCGGCTTCGTGCTTGGTTACCTCGTTAACAACGCGGTGACCACCCCGAGCGGCGCGTCGGTCTCCACCGGCTTCCTCGGCGCCATGATCATGGCCGTGCTCTGCGGCTACTTCGTCCGCTGGATGAAGACCTGGAAGGTCAACGAGACCGTCCAGACCATCATGCCCATCCTGATCATCCCGATCCTCACCTCGCTCGTGCTCGGCATGGCCTACATCTACATCCTGGCCACCCCGCTCGGCTTCGTGATGGATTGGCTCACCAGCGCCCTCGGCAGCCTGCAGGGCGGCTCCGCCGTCGTGCTCGGCCTCGTCATCGGCGTCATGACCGCCTTCGACATGGGCGGCCCCATCAACAAGACGGCCTCCACCTTCACCATGGCCCTCATGGCCTCCAGCGTCTACGGCCCCAACGGCATGTTCCGCGTCGCCGTCGCCGTCCCGCCGCTGGCCTGCGGCATCGCCTCGCTCGTTGCCAAGAACAAGTTCGATGACGCCGACCGCCAGATGGGCATCTCCGCCATCTTCATGGGCTGCATCGGCATCACCGAGGGCGCCATCCCGTTCGCGGTCAAGGACCTCGGCCACACCCTGCCCGGCATCTGCATCGGCTCCGCCGTGGGCGCCGCGCTGGCCGCCTTCCAGGGCATCGACTGCTACGTCCCGCACGGCGGCTTCATCGTCGCCCTCGCGACCAACAACGTGCCCATGTTCTGCCTCGACATCGTGATCGGCGCGCTCGTGGGCGCCGCCATCCTCGTCGCCATGAAGCCGAAGCTCGAGACCAGGTAGGTCCCAGCTTCGCGAAAGGGGAGCGCCCCGTGGGCCCGTGCCTGCGGGGCGCTCCTCGGTTTTGATGCTTCTTTGCTTGAGGCGAGTGCCCGGCGTCAGCGTTGCCGCAGACGTAATGGCCGGGCAAGCCGGGCCGCGCAAGATGATTCAAAACTTGTAACCGCGACGGCTGGTGGCCGTAGGCACGGCGGGTTGACGGATTGACCACCGTTCCCGCATTCCGCGAACGCCGGCCAGGTTGCTTCGCAGCGCAAGATGATTCAAAACTTGTAACTGCGACGGCTGGTGGCCACGGGCGCGGTGGGCTGACCTCCGTTCCCGTGTTCCGCGAACGCTGGCCAGGCTCCTCCGCGGCGGCCAATTCCGGCGCCGCATCAACCATCTTTCCGAACATGTCTAGCCTGCCGTGTACAACAGGTGCCTCTAGCAGGGATTATGGTTACAAGCGTGAGAAAGGATGGCGCTCGCCGCGGGTTTTCGCGGGAGGCGGCTGGCACGGCTGCTATGATGCGAAACCGCCGCGGTTGCGCTACATTAACTGCGACAA
>CAVHKV010000120.1:0-6525 GCA_963636635.1 uncultured Bacteroidales bacterium | reverse complement strand
GCGGAAAGCCCCTTCATTGCGGTATGGGCGTGAGCTGGTTCTGTGATCCCTGCAATGCCGTGTTCATGCCTCTTTCTGATACCGAATGGAGCGGCACCAAGGAAGAGCTTATCGAGGCGGCTTCCTAACCTAGGGGCAATTCGGGCGCGTATGCTCTATACTCTCTTTCGCTGCTCTCTTAGCTCAGCTGGATAGAGCGTTCGCCTCCGGAGCGAAAGGTCGCGGGTTCGAATCCCACAGAGAGCACCAGTGGCTGTCCTGGGTCCGGCATCGTTGCGGTGCCGGACTCTTTTTGTGTCTTTACGTACGTTTTACGTTTGGCCCGTACAATGGTGCCTTACGAATTCGCGCTTGGAGGTTTCATGGCACAGACGTCAAGCGAGCCCGAGCTCATCGCACCGCAGCTCAAGGGCCTTACGGACGCGGAAGTTGCGGCCCGCGTGGAGGAGGGGCTCGTCAACGCCGACGCCGGCCCCAAGACCAAGTCCATCCCCCAGATCTGGGCAGAGCACGTGTTCACCCTCTTCAACGGCGTGAACCTCGTGCTCGCCGGCCTTGTGGCCTACACCGGCTCGTGGCGAAACCTCACCTTCATCGTGGTGGTCTTCCTCAACATCTTCATCGGCGTCACCCAGGAGGTGCGCTCCAAGCGCACGGTCGACAAGCTCTCCATCCTGGCCGAGCGCCCCGTGACGGTGCGGCGCGGCGGCGCCGACGTGGAGCTTCCGCAGTCCGAGGTGGTCCTCGACGACCTGCTCGTGCTGCGCCGTGGCGACCAGGTGCCGGCAGACGCCGAGGTGGCCTGGGGCGTGGCGGGCCTCAACGAGAGCCTCATCACCGGCGAGAGCAAGCCCGTCACCAAACGCGAGGGAGACTCGCTCATGAGCGGCAGCTTCCTCGACTCTGGCTATGTGGTCGCCAAGGTGGTGGGCGTGGGCGCCGACTCCTACGCCGCCCGCATCAACGCCGAGGCCAAGTACGTCAAGAACACGCGCTCGGAGATCATGGGCACGCTCAACATGATCATCCGCTGGGCAACCTGGCTTCTGGCGCCCGCCGGCATCCTCTTGTTCCTGCGCACCCTGCAGGAGGGCACCGAGCTCGACCAGGCCATCCTCACCACCGTGTCTGCCCTCGTGGGCATGATCCCGCAGGGTCTCGTGCTGCTCACCTCCACGGTGCTCGTCATCTCCACCATGCGCCTCGCGCAGAAGAAGGTGCTCATCCAGCAGTTCTACTGCATCGAGATGCTCGCGCGCGTGGACGTGCTGTGCCTGGACAAGACGGGCACCATCACCTCGGGCTCCATGGACTTCGAGCGCGCCCTGGGCGTGTGTGGCCACAACCCTTCTGAGGTGGAGCTCGCCGCGGCCTGCGTGGTGCGCGCCAACGCGGCCGACGCCAACGAGACGGCCGTCTCCATCCTGCGCCACGCCGAGGAGGCGGGCATCGAGACGCCGGAGTTCTCGCGCGTGGTGGGCTTCTCCAGCGCCCGCAAGTACTCGGGCTGCGTCACGGCCGATGGGCGCGCCCTCGTGATGGGCGCCACCCAGTTCGTCTTTGCCGGCGGCGTGCCTGCCGAGGTGCAGGAGGCCTTCGACTCGACGGGGGAGCGCGAGCGCGTGCTGGCGCTGGCCGAGTGCGACGGCTTTGACGACGATGACAACATCGTGGGCGCCCCGCGTCCGCTGGGCCTGCTCTCTATCTCCGACCACATTCGCTCGAGCGCCCCGGACACCATCCGCTACTTCAACGAGCAGGGCGTGACCCTGAACGTCATCTCTGGCGACGACCCCCGCACCGTGGCGAGCATCGCCGCCGAGGCCGGCGTGCCCGACGCCGACAGGTGGGTCGACGCCTCCACCCTCACCACGCCCGAGGAGGTCAAGCGCGCCGCCATGACCTACCGCGTCTTCGGCCGCGTGACCCCGCAGCAGAAGCGCGAGCTGGTCTGCGCCCTGCGCGAGGCGGGCCACACCGTGGCCATGACCGGCGACGGCGTGAACGACGTGCTTGCCCTGCGCGAGGCCGACTGCTCGGTCGCGATGGCCTCGGGCTCGGACGCCGCGCGCAACGTGGCCGAGGTGGTGCTCGTCGACAACGACTTCGGCCACATGCCCGACGTGGTGGCGGAAGGCCGTCGCTCCATCAACAACCTGCAGCGCTCGGCCTCGCTCTTCCTCGTCAAGACGGTCTTCTCTGCGGTGCTCGCCATCTTCTGCGCCCTGTTCCCGCCCTATCCCTTCCAGCCTGTGCAGATGTCGCTCATCTCCACGGCCATCATCGGCCTGCCCTCCTTCGTGCTCGCCCTCGAGCCCAACCACGAGCGCGTGCGCGGCAACTTCTTGGGCAACGTCCTGGCGCGCTCGATGCCGGGTTCCATCGCCGTCATCGCGGCGGTGGCGGCGGCCAGCGGCCTGCTCGAGCGCTTTGGCATCTCCCGTGCGGAGATCTCCACGGTGTGCGTGCTGCTCACCTTGCTGGTCGGCGGCTGCCTGGTGGTCCGTATTTCGCTTCCGCTAAACTTCCTGCGCCGCAACCTCATCGCTGCTATCGTGCTTATCGTTCTTTTCGACTTCACCATCGCGGCGCCGTTCTTCGACCTCACGGCAATCACGGTGCCCATGCTCGTCGGCACCGTGGCCATCGCGGTGCCCGCGCTGGTGGTGTTCAACCTGCTCTTCGACCGCGGCGTCGCTTTGGCTGCCGGGGACGAGGGCTACCTGCGGTTCATGAACGGGATCGAGCAGATAAACAGGAGGCGTGACGCACATGGGCGAGACGTTCGCTAGTGCCGTAGCAAAGGCGCGCGAGGCCAAGGTTCTCGAGGTAGGGTCCATCAGCAGGAAGTTCGTGGACGTGAGCGGCATCCCCGGTGCCGAGGAACTCCCGGCCTGCCTCACCACCTTGCTCGAGAACGTGGTGCGCCGCGCCGAGACCGACGAGGAGGCCGTCACGAGCGCCGCCCGCGTCATCGAGGCGGCCCGCGCGGGCAGGTGTGGCGAAGAGGTCATGTTCATGCCGGCCCGCGTGCTGTTCCAGGACTTCACCGGCGTGCCCGTCTTCGTTGACTTCGCCGCCATGCGCGACGCCATGGTGGAGCGTGGGGGAGACCCCTCCCGCGTGAACCCGCGCATCCCCTGCACCCTCGTGATCGACCACAGCGTCACGGCCGACGTCACGGGCTGCCCGTCCGCCGCCACCGAGAACCTCGCCATCGAGGCCAAGCGCAACCGCGAGCGCTTCGCCTTCCTCAAGTGGGCGAGCAAGTCCTTCGACAACGTGCGCATCGTGCCGCCCGGCGGCGGCATCTGCCACCAGCTCAACATCGAGCGCTTCTGCCAGGTCGTCTCCACCGACGCCCTCTACGCCGGCGATGGCGAGCTTGCCTGCTTCGACACCCTGGTGGGCACCGACTCCCACACGCCCACGGCCAACGGCATCGGCGTGCTCGGCTGGGGCGTCGGCGGCATCGAGGCCGAGGCCGCCGCGCTCGGCCAGGCCATCACCATGCGCGTGCCCGAGGTCGTGGGCCTGCACCTCACCGGCAAGCTCTCGGACGGCATCTCCGCCATGGATCTCGCGCTCACCGTGGCGCAGCGCCTGCGCGCCGAGGGCGTCGTGGGCTGCCTCGTGGAGGCCTATGGCGAGGGCGTCTCGACCCTCAGCGTGACCCAGCGCGCCTGCGTCTCCAACATGACGCCGGAGTACGGCGCCACCTCGACCTTGTTCCCCATCGACGGCAACGTCCTCGACTACCTGCGCCTCACCGGCCGCGACGAGGCCGAGGTCGCCTTCGTGGAGGCCTACGCCAGGGCCCAGGGCGTCTTCGGAGGCGTGAGCGGCCGCACCTACGCCCGCGTGGTGGAGCTCGACCTCGCCAGCGTGGAGCTCAGCCTCGCCGGCCCCTCGCGCCCGCACAACCGCGTGACGCCGGCCGGCCTCAAGGAGCGCTTCGAGGAGAACGCCGCGGGCCACGGCCACGCCGGCATGGACGAGCGCTTTGAGGTCTCCTGCGCCGACGGCAACACCTATGAGCTCGGCCACGGCGCCGTGGCCATCGCCGCCATCACGAGCTGCACCACGGCCACCGACCCGGCGATGATGGTGGCGGCCGGCTTGTGCGCCAAGAAGGCCCACGAGGCGGGCCTTGCCACCAAGCCGTGGGTGAAGCGCATCCTGGCTCCCGGCAGCAAGGCCGCGGCCGGCATCCTCGAGCGCGCCGGGCTGCTGTCCGAGCTTGCCGCCCTCGGCTTCCACACGTGCGGCTTTGGCTGCATGAGCTGCATCGGCAACTCGGGCGAGATCTTGGCTTGCCTTAAGCCTCTTGCGCAAAAGATGGAACTTTCGAGCGTGCTTTCGGGCAACCGCAACTTCGACGGGCGCATCTCTCCCGACGTGGCCCAGAACTTCCTGGCCCAGCCCGCGCTCGTGGTGGCCTATGCCATCGCCGGCACCGTTGACGTGGACCTTTCCGTGACCCCGCTCGGCACCCGCGCCGACGGCACGCCCGTGATGCTCGCCGACATCCTGCCCACCACGGCAGAGATCGAGGCCGTCCTCTCCGAGGTGCTCACGCCCGACGTCTATGCCAAGGGCAACGCCGAGCTCATGGAAGGCGACGCCACATGGCGCGCCATCGACGCCGGGTCCAGCGCCACCTTTGCCTGGGACGAGGACTCCACCTACGTGCGTCGTCCGCCTTATTTTGAGATTGCCAAGAAGCAGAAGGTCATCGGCGTTGACGGCGCACGCGCGCTGGCCTTGTTCGGGGACTTCGTCACTACCGACCACATCTCTCCGGCGGGCGCCATTGCGGCCAACTCTCCCTGCGCCCGCTACCTCACCGAGCGTGGCGTTGAGCCCGCGGACTTTAACACCTACGGCTCTCGTCGCGGCAACCACGAGTGCATGGCGCGCGGCGCCTTCGCCAACGTGAAGCTCGAGAACCTGCTGGCAGGCACCCCCGGCCCGCACACGAAGGACCTGCTTTCCGGCGAGCTCGTAAGCGTCTATGACGCCGCCGATCACTACGGGCGAGAGGGCGTTTCGCTCATAGTCGTGGCCGGCAAGATGTACGGCTCTGGCTCGAGCCGCGACTGGGCCGCCAAGGGCCCCCTGCTCCAGGGCGTCCGCGCGGTCATCGCCCAGAGCTTCGAGCGAATCCACCGCTCCAACCTCGTGCAGATGGGCATCTTGCCGCTTGAGTTCGCGGAAGGGCAGGGCGCCGAGACCCTGGGGCTGGACGGCACCGAGACGTTCTTTGTGGCGCCCGTCGACCTTGTTCGTGGCCTCCCCGCCAACCCCACGACCAACGTCACGGCCAGAAAATCCGACGGCTCTGAGGTAAGCTTCCTCTGCACCGTTCGCGTTGATACGGCCCTTGAGGGCGCCTTCCTCGCCTCCGGTGGCATCCTGCCCTACGTTTTGGAGGAGCTTGCGTGAAGTGTCCCGCCTGCGGCTCTGAGGTCGCCGACAATCTAGAGGTCTGCCCCGCCTGCCACGCCAGCTTGGCCATGACCCGCGTCATGCCCAAGCTTACGGGCACGTGGTGCGGCTCTTGCGGCGCCCTCATCCCCGCCGGCAGCGAGGTGTGCCCCAAGTGCGGGCTGCCCGCTTCTACGCCTTCGACCACCGCTGCCGAAAACGAGCTGCGCCAGCGCAAGAGCGAGGAGCGCCGCCTTGAGGCCGAGCGCACGAACGCCATGCCTCGCATCGAGAGCGCCATTCCCTCGGAGCCCGACCCGTCGAGCGAGTCCGCGTATGGCCGCGAGCGCCTTCCCCACACCAGGGTCTTTGCGCTTGCCGCCGTCGCAAGCCTGCTCATCGTGGGCGGGGCCTCGTTGGCCATCACGCACCCGTGGGACCCAAGCCTCAACGACACCAAGGCCACCATGCCCGCCGACACCTCGCAGGCCGGCTTTCCCGGCACCGTCAACAAGCTTTCCGGACAGGACAAGTCCGGTACGGGGGCCATTTCCGTCCAGAGCGCCGACGAGGCCACCTACAGCGCGCTCCTTTCGGCCTACGAGCAGCTCGGTGACATCTCTTCGAGGGCCGACGAGCTAGATTCTTTGCTTGATTCTACGGGCGTCTCCGGCTCCAAGAGCGAGCGCGCGGATGCGCAGTCGCAGGCCGAGCAGCTCTCCTTGGACGCCAGCAACCTGGTGACCACCATCCAAAACATCGACGTCGACACCACCGGCACGTACTCTGACCAAAAGACCAACGTATCCACGCTCGCCAGTTGGCTGAGGAACCGCGTCGAGGCCATCGCGAAGGCCTGGAAGCTCAGCGAGGAGAGCTCCGACCCGTCCTCCGACTCATCAAAGATCATGGCCCCCATGGCCGGGAACAGGGAGTCCGACAGCTCCGACGCGTATGTCAATCTCTTCAAGAAGAACTACGAGGCCTGGAAGCCCGTTGAGCGATAGGCTCGCCCTGTGACAGATGCCGAATGTGTGAAAGGGGCGGCGTGCTGCTAGAATTGACCAGATAGTTGATTCTCAGGACGCCGCCTTGGCG
>CAVHKV010000119.1:0-6553 GCA_963636635.1 uncultured Bacteroidales bacterium | reverse complement strand
GCCCACTCGATGTTGTTCTGCTCGTCAAAGCGGGCGCGCAGCTCCATGAGGACGGTGACTTCCTTGCCGTTCTCCGAGGCGTTGACCAGGCTCTCGCACAGGCGCGAGTGGCGCGCCACGCGGTAGAGCGTGATCTTGATGGAGATGCAGTCGTCATCGTTGGAGGCCTCGCTGATGAGGCGCAGCAGCGGGCTCATGGACTCGTAGGGATAGGTGAGCAGCACGTCGTGGTCCATGACCTGGGCGCGCATCGGCTCGCCTTCGCGCACCATGGCGCTCGGCTGCGGCTCAAAGGGCGGGAAGGTGAGCGCGCCCCTGCGGTTGGCCGGGACCTTGTCCTCAAGCGCGTAAACAAAGCCGAGGTCGGACGGGGTAGAAAGACGGAAGACGCGGCGCTTCTCCAGGCCGAGCTCCTTGCGCACGAAGGTGACGAGCTCCTCGTCGAGCTCGCCGGAGAGCTCGAGACGCACGGGCTGCAGGCGGCTCCTGCGCTTGAGCACCTTCTTCATGTGCTGGCGGTAGTCCTCCTCTTCCTCCACGCCCTCGCCGTCCGGGTCGATGTCGGCGTTTCGCGTGACGCGGATGACGGCCGAGCTCGTGGGCACGTAGGAGCCAAAGCAGCGGCCCAGCATGGAGGTGATGACGTCTTCCACCAGGGTGTAGCGCACGCGGCCCTCGCCGGCAGGCAGCCACACGATGCGGCGCGCGGTGGGCGGGACCTCCACCATGCCGAGCAGGCCGTGC
Source organism: uncultured Bacteroidales bacterium (assembly GCA_963636635.1). GTDB lineage: Bacteria > Actinomycetota > Coriobacteriia > Coriobacteriales > Atopobiaceae > Parolsenella. The sequence continues at coordinate 5,809 of CAVHKV010000119.1, read as the reverse complement.
TCGTCAAAGCCGTTGAGCGAGCAGACCACGTGGAGCAGGCCGTTCTTGAGGTTGGGGAAGGGGTGGCGCGGGTCCACGATGAGCGGCGAGAGGATGGGCGCGAGGGCGCTCTCGAAGTGGCGCGAGACCGCCACGAGATCCGAGTCGGTGTAGTTCTCGGGCGTGACACGTTCGATGCCTTCGGCGGCAAGCGCCCCCTCGAGCTCAATAAAGCACTGCTCACGGCGCTCGTAGAGGCCGGGCAGGATGCGGAAGAGGTCATCGAGCTGCTCGGCCGGGGTCTCGTGGCTCTTGTTGTCGGCCGGCTGGTGCTTGAGGCTCGCGAGGTCGGACAGGCCGCCCACGCGGATCATGAACCACTCGTCCATGTTGGACTGGAAGATGGCGCAGAACTTGATGCGCTCGATAAGCGGCACGCTCGCGTCAAAGGCCTCGTCGAGCACGCGGTCGTCAAAGCGCAGCCAGCTGACCTCGCGGTTCTGCGTGTAGGAGTAGTCGCGATGGTGCTCGGCGTGAGAGGCGTCGCCGGCAGGGGTGGCCACCTCGTCGGCGAAGCGGGCGGCCTTCTTGCCGAGGGCCTTGTCCTTGGCGCTCGCCCCCTTGCCCTCGGCCGCCTTGCGCGCGGCCTTGGCGGCCTTCTTCGCGGCCTTGGCCTCTGCCTTCTCGAGCTTGTCCTTGCCCATGAGCTCCCCCACGTCGTCGTATGTCATACAGCTTCTAAGTATCCACCCAAACACGGACAATATGGCGGCCGCCCTTGTTACGTTTCGGTAAGGAGGAAAAGAGGGCCTTTAAGCCATGCGACCTCGAACGGCATCGGAATGGCAAAGAGCCGTTCACAAGTCAAACGTCTCTCCGGAAGGGGCGCTGGCCAGCAACCCAAAAAGGTTTGTTAGCCCCAAGCCTTGAGAACCCGCCGCGAGCCGCACAGGCAACGTAAACAGCAGGAGGGGCCAAGGTGTTCCGCAGCAGACATTCCGCAGCGCTGAGCGCCTCGTTTACCGAGAAGCTCTCGCCCGCGAGGACGTCTGCAAGGAACACCTTGGCCCCTCCGTCAGGTGCGTCAGGCTCGCAGCGGACATTCCGCAGCGCCAAGCCATCTCATTTACTGAGTGTGACTCGCCCGCGAGGACGTCCGCAAGAAATGCCCCATCCGCTCCGTCAGGTTCGTTAGGCTCGCAGCAGACATTCTGCCGCGTCGAGCGCCTCGTTTACTGAGGCAGCCTCGCCCGCGAGGACGTCTGCAAAGAACACCTTGGTCCCTCCGTCAGGTGCGTCAGGCTCGCAGCGGCCTATTTCGCGAGATCTATGAGGTCCTCGGCTGGGCCCGGCCAGAACTCCCTGGTGGGATCCGAATACTGCTTGTCGCAGGGGTCGCAGTACCACCAGAACCAGCTCTTGTGCATGGGCTTTGCGCAGTTCGGGCAAGGATAGTAGTAGCACAGGTCATCGATCACGTAGCCAACCAAGCCATCGTGGCCCATGATGGGGATCTTGCCGATTGTAAATCCGCCATTGACCTCGCTCATGCTCTCGTCGGAAAGCTCGTTGGTCTTCTCGTCGCTCATGGCTATCCCCTCCTCGCTAGACATGACACAGCAATCGCGGCGTGCGCTTGGGCCAACCCGCCGCTTTGAACCGCTTGTGGCCGAACGCGGCTTTTTCGCCCGTTTGCGGCATTCAAACCTCGTTGCCGCACGCAGCTCTATGCCCGCTTACCACCTGAAACCATACGGCCTCAAGCGGCCCGCCGGCCACACTCCGTAGATACCCAAATTAAGGCATGGCTAGGCAGAGGCGTCCTTGAGGGCCTGCTCAGATCCGGTCCACTCCGCGCAGTCGGGGCTGAAGTACTTGGAATCGCAGGGGTCGCAGAACCAGAGGGGCCAGGTCTTGTGCATCGGCTTTCCGCACTTGGGACAGGGATAGTAGTAGAGCTTGCCGAGGTTGGGGTAGCCAATCTCGCCCTTGGGCCCGGTGATGACGGGGTCGGGAATGGCATAGATTCCGCCGCTGACCTCGGCCATGCTCTCATCGGAAAGCTCGCGGGAATCCTCGTCGTCCACAGCCTCTCCCCTCTTCAGAAGGCCGTCCAACTCGCGCAGCAGGCGCGCCACGGGAAGGCCCACGATGTTGAAGTAGTCGCCGTCTATGCGCTTGACCAGGCTGCGGCCCAAGCCCTGGATGCCGTAGGCGCCCGCCTTGTCGCTCGGCTCGCCAGAGACCACGTAAGCCGTGATGTCAGCCTCGGAGAGCTCGTAGAACTCCACGTCGCTGGTCTCCACAAAGCTGACCTGGGCTTTATTGGTCACGGCCTGATCGCTACCAGGATAGATGGCGATGCAAACACCGGTCATGACCTGGTGTTTATTGCCAGAAAGTTCACTGAGCATGCGGGCGGCGTCCACGTCGTCGGCCGGCTTGCCGAGAAGCTCGTCGTTGGCGGCCACGATGGTGTCGGCCGCGATGACGACGTCACCAGGCTGCAGCGCCTCGTTCTCGAGCGCGCTTGCCGCCTTGAGGCAGGCCAGACGTTCCACGAGATGCGCCGGACGCTCGCCCTCCTCGGCGGTCTCGTCCACGTCTTGCGGCGCAACCACGGGGTCAAAGCCCGCCTCGCGCAGAAGCTCGATGCGCCTGGGAGAGCCGCTCGCCAAAAGGACACGGCCGCATCTGGACGGAAGATCAAAGACAGACACGACAGCTCCTTAGCGCGAGGTGAGCATGCCGGCGGCCACCTGGTCAGCCACCTCGTCGCCAGCCAGCAGGGCAAGCAGCTCGAGGCCAAAGGGCACGGCAAAGCCGGGGCCAGAAGCCGTGACGAGGTTGCCGCTGCGGTAGACGCCGTTCTCGGTCGGACGGACGCCAGCCGGGAAGTCACCCTCAAAGCCGGGATAGCAGGTGGCCACGCGGCCATCAAGCAGGCCGAGCTCGGCCAGGATGGACGGTGCGGCGCAGATGGAGCCCACGGCCTTGTTGGCCATGAGCTCGCGGGCAAGCTCGCAGACCTTCTCGTTGGCGCGCAGGCTGGTGGTGCCGGGCAGGCCGCCGGGCAGAACGATGAGGTCGCAGGCGGAGAAGTCGTAGGTGTCGAGCGTGGCGTCGCAGTCGATGCCCACCTTCTGGGCGGTGGTGGCGTGAGGCTCGGCGTTGATCGTCACGAGCGCCACGTCCTGGCCGCCACGGCGCAGGACGTCGGCCGGCGCCAACGCCTCGATGGTCTCGAACCCGTCAGCCAAAAGAATCGCAACACGTGCCATGGTCTCTCCCTCTCTCGTTGGGTTTCCATACGGCATTTTAGTCGAGTGAACGAGCGAAAAACCAACCGTCCATCCGTCTTTTACCCAACGGATGGACTCGAGAGAGAAGAAAGGAGACCTCACCCGTCATAGCTGCGCAAAGGCTCAAAGAGCCATAGCAAACGGCCAGGCATCAAGCCACCAAGCAAACCTTTTTGATGGCCAGCCGCCGCCTAAACCGCAAGGGTCAAAACAGCCAACGCGCTGCGGCCATGCAGCTGGTTCACGCCCTACTTGCGTACGAGCTTGGTGACCGTCTCCACGTGGAAGGTCTGGGGGAAGAGATCCACCGGGGTGACGCTCACGGGCTCGAAGGTGCCGATCTCACGGAAGCGGGCGAGGTCACGTGCGAGCGTAGCCGGGTCGCAGCTCACGTAGGCGATGGCGCGCGCGGGCTGGGCAGAGAGCTGGCTCACCACGTCCTCGGCAAGGCCGGCACGCGGCGGGTCCACCACGATGATGTCGGCCTCGTCGTCAGGGAACTCGCGTCCCGCGTCGCCGCCCACGGCGTCCACGTTGTCCAGGCCCGTCTCCTCGAGGTTGCGGCGCAGGTCGCGCACGGCAGGGCCGTAGGACTCCACGGCGTCGACGAAGCTGCAGTAGCGGGCAAGCGGCAGCGTGAAGGTGCCGGCGCCCGAGTAGAGGTCCATGGCGATGTCTTCCTCGCGCGGGTCCAGCGCCTCCATGACGAGCTGGACGAGGCGCTCGGCGCCGGTGGTGTTCACCTGGAAGAAGCTCGGGGCGGAGAGGCGCATGATGTTGCCGCAGATCTTCTCGCTCCAACTGCCGGCGCCGTCAAGGCGCTCCACGCCGCTCACCTTGCGGGCCTTGGACTCGCCCTTGGTCATCACGCGCACGATGGAGGTGGCGCCCACACTCTCGAGCACACGGCGCGCCTGAGCGCGCGGGAAGGCGCCCGTGGGCGTCCAGATGGCCACTTCGGTGTCCCCCGTGCGGCTCGAGTGGCGGATGCCCACGCGCTCGATGTCGAGCTCATGGCTGCCGGCCAGGTAGGACAGCGCGCCGGCCACGTTCTTCACGAGCTTGGCACCCTTGCCCTTGGCAGGGGTGTTGAGCAGCGGGAAGTCGTCCACGCGAACGACGGTGTGGCCGTCGGCCGCATACATGCCCAGCGTGGCGCGCCGTCCGTCTTTCACAAACGCAAGCTCGGCCTTGTTGCGGTAGTGCCAGGCATCACTCGGAGCCTCGCAGGCGCCAACGAGCTGCTCGGCATCAGCCAAGTGACCCACGCGAGCAAGCGCGTCAACGACGTTCGAGCGCTTGGCCTCAAGCTGAGCCTCGCGAGAAAGGCAGGCCCACGGCGCGCAGCCCAAGGCAGCGGCAAGCGGCCAAGGGCTCTGTACGCGGTCGGGAGAGGGCTCGAGAATCTTCGTAGCCTTGGCCTTGGAGAAGCTCTTTCCGTCGCTCACCAGCTCGGCCTCGACCACGTCACCCGCCACGGCGCCAGCCACAAACACGGTCTTGCCGTCCTCAGCATGCGCAATGGCATCCGGCCCGTAGGTCATTCTCTCAACAGTGAGTTGCATTCGCGTCTCCCGCTCCTAGGTTTAACTTGGCCATTGTCGCACAGCTAGATGGCTTGGCAGCCCCGACCAAGAAACCAACAGGAGCGGCAGGGGCGTTTCGCAGCGGACATTCCGCAGCGCCAAGCCACCTCGTTTACTGAGGCAACCCCGCCCGCGAGGACGTCCGCAAGAAATGCCCCTGCCGCTCCGTCATCTGGCACTCGGCCGCAGCCATATCTGCCCAGTTAACAACAGGAGGGGCCAAGGTATTCCGCAGCAGACATTCCGCAGCGCCGAGTGCCTCGTTTGCTGAAAAGCTCTCGCCCGCGAGGACGTCTGCAAGGAACACCTTGGCCCCTCCGCCAGGTAGAAAGGGGTTCCAGCAGCGTTAGAACGGCATCTTGCCGTTGCCCATGCCCATTTGCTTCATCATCTGCTGGAGCTGGCGCTTGGACTGCTTGCGGTTGCCGTTGCCCATCATACCGCGAACCTTGCTCATCATCTTGTTCATCTCGCCCCACTGCTTGATGAGCTGGTTGACCTCCTGCACGCTGTGGCCGGAGCCCTTGGCGATGCGCTGGCGGCGCATGCCGTTGATGATCTTGGGGCGGGCGCGCTCCTCCTTGGTCATGGAGTAGATGATGCTCTCGATCTGGCGCATCTGCTCCTCGGAGTTGTCGCCGCCCATCTGGCGCAGGGCCTTGTCGCCGCCGGGCAGCATGCCCAGCAGCTTGCCCACGCCGCCCATCTTGCGAATCTGGTTCATCTGGTTGAGCATGTCGTCCATGGTGAAGCCCTCGCGCAGCATGCGCTCGGCGTCGGCCGTGGCCTGCGCGTCGGCGTTGGCCTGGGCGGTCTCGATGATGCCGTAGACGTCGCCCATGCCAAGGATGCGCTTGGCCATACGGTCGGGGTGGAAGACCTCGAGGGACTCGGGCTTCTCGCCCATGGAGACGAACTTGATGGGCTTGCCGGTGACGGCAC